>CAPZCD010000010.1 GCA_948744995.1 uncultured Rickettsiales bacterium
GACCTATCAGCTAAAAATAAGGATGAAGTTGGGATGAAAAGCGAGGTTGGGGTTAATTTAGTTAAAAAATTAGTAAATGACGGGGTTAGGTTTTGGGAGAAAGATGGTATCATTTCTAAACAATAGTTGTCTATAATAATTATTATATAAAGTTGAAGATAATATTCTAGTTCTAATTAGGTTAGGTACGCATAAGGATATATTGAGTAAATAAAATTTATTCATAAGACTAAAAATTACAAAATTTAGTTTGGGATGTATTGTCAGGGTTTACTCATCATTTTCACTTAACTTTTAAAATGTTTAAATCAATCTCACTTTTTAAGTTTAAAATATATTGAAAGATAAAGAAAATATTATTTTGAACTCAGGATTATATAGGATATAAGTAAAATTTTGATAAAATTTGTTATATTCTTTTATTTTAAAAAATTTATATTTTTGAAAAATATTTCATATATTTAGATTGAATAATATTTATTCATATTTTCTAGTCTATTCTTAGATAAGAAAAGTGAAATTGGGATTAATATAGAATATAAGTTTCCAATAAATATTAGGAGTAAAGAGAAAGTAGTGAGTGGCCCCTTTGTAATAGCAATAGAAGTTTTAATGTAACATAGATCTATAATATCAATAAATAAAACATTTGGCAAATAAAATTTTTATGTTAAAGTTTTAGTAAGAGCAACCAAAACAATTCAAAAATGACCGAAAAAAATTTAAAATTAATGTCAAATGCCATACGATGTCTATCATTAGACGCAATAGCCAAAGCAAATTCAGGGCATCCAGGCATGCCACTAGGCTTTGCAGATGCGGCTACAGTACTTTTTTCAAAATATCTAAAATTTTTACCATCAAAACCAAATTGGGCAGATAGAGACAGATTTATACTATCTGCCGGCCATGGATCTATGTTGCTATATTCACTGCTATATCTTACCGGTCATCAGGATTGTTCTCTAGAACAAATAAAGAATTTCAGACAACTTGGTGCAAAAACAGCAGGTCACCCCGAGTATAAAAATCTTAATGGTATCGAAACAACCACTGGACCTTTAGGCCAAGGTGTAGCAAATGCAGTTGGAATGGCTATTGCCGAAAGACACCTGAATGCCATTTTTGGCGATAAAGTTGTTAACCACAAAACCTATTGTGTTGTTGGTGATGGTTGTCTAATGGAAGGTATAAGTTATGAAGCTTTAGCTATAGCCGGAAATTTAAGATTAAAGAATTTGGTTGTGATGTGGGATGACAATCGTATAACAATTGATGGTAATACCGATATAGCTAGAAATGAAGATATGAAAAAACGTATGGAATCTATAGATTTTCTATATCTGGAAGCCAACGGACACGATTACGATTCGATAGACAAAGCATTGGCTATCGCCCAAAATAGTGATAAACCGGTATTTATTGATTTTAAAACTAAAATAGGTTTTGGCTCTCCAAAAGAGGGTAAAAATAAGTGTCACGGTTCACCCCTAAAAGGAGAGGAACTTCTAGAAACAAAAAGAAAACTTGGTTGTGAAGATTGGAAAGAATTTGAAATTCCTAAAGAAATTTTAGAGCTTTGGAGAGAAGTTAGTTTAAAAAATGAGAAAAATTTTGCCATATGGAAGCAAAACCTTGAAAAATCTGATAAATTTTTAGAATTTAGCAGGATTACCAAAGGTGAGCTACCAAACGATTTAGACACAAAATTTAAAGAATTTAGGAAGAAAATTCTGAGAGAGCAGGGGGCTGAAGCTACCAGGAAATCATCTCAAAAGGTTCTAGAATTTTTGACTAAAAATATTCCTGAACTAATAGGTGGTAGTGCGGATTTAACTAGTTCTGTTTTGACAAGTACGACTTCTGCAAGTAAATCAATTACTCGAGATGATTACAGTGGCAGATATATAAACTATGGTATAAGAGAACACGCCATGGTTGCCATAATGAATGGATTAGCGCTACATGGTGGAGTAGTTCCCTATGCAGGAACTTTCATGTGTTTTTCAGATTATGAGAAACCAGCTATACGTTTAGCCTCACTTATGGGGCTACGCTGTCTGTTTATATTGACACATGATAGTATAGGATTAGGAGAAGATGGTCCAACGCATCAACCAATAGAGCATTTGGCTAGTCTAAGAGCTATTCCAAATCTAAATGTTTTTAGACCAGCCGATGTTCAGGAAACTTTGGATTGCTATGAAGTAGCTATGCAAAATAAATATACTCCTTCGGCCATGATTCTTTCAAGACAGTCTTTGCCTTTTATAGAAAATAAGCCTAAAGAAAATTTAGCAAAGAGAGGAGCATATGTATTAGTTGAAGATGAAGAAGCTACTGTAACCATAATAGCTAGTGGTTCCGAATTAGCTTTGGCTTTAGATGTTATGAATAGATTAAAATCAAGTGGTATCAAGGTGAGAGTAGCTTCTGCACCTTGTTTGGATATATTTGATAAGCAAAGTGATGAATATAAAAATGTTGTTCTTGCAAAAGATACGCTGCGTGTCGCTATAGAGGCTGCTAATTCATATGGTTGGCATAGGTATATAGGTGATGATGGTATGTTTTTTGGTATCCCGGATGATAGATTTGGAATTTCTGCTCCTGCGGAGCAAATTTACGAATATTTTGGTTTGACGGGGGAGAAAATAAGTAAAAGAATAGTAGAGAGGTTGAAAACAAGATAATCTATTCTACTTACATCACATCTGTTTGACTTAAGTCAAAAATATGGTATACTATTGTTGACATAGTATAACAAAACTCCACAAATAAATTACTATGTCGCTATTTTATTAATAATAAAGGCGGCGTATGTCTAATAATATAGTAAGAAAGAATAGTATCCTAAGAATGTCGATGCTAAATCATTTTTTAAGATACGACAAAAGAAATAATGTTGATAGCGTTGATTTAGTAGTTTGTAAAAAACTAAATTATGGCAAAAAACCTCCAATATTTAAATTTATAATTAATAATAAGGTGGTTGATGCTAGTATTATCAATAAATATGACTTTTTAGGTAATGATAAATTTATCCCTTTGGCTAATAAAAAAACGATAGATTTAATCAAAAATTTAAACCAAGATGATTTTGAAACCTTTGATGCTCTGATAATTGATTATTACGATAAGATAATATCAGATGAATATAAGTTGATTAATATTCTCTCGAAAATTCAAATTGCTGATATGTCGAAAAGCGTTATAGATGAGTGTTTTATTCAAAATAACTTGAAATTTAGTTACTACAGCAAATTATCATTAAAAACTAATATAGAAATCAATAATTTACATATATTTAGAGATGAAATAAATAATGGTATTACAAAATATGTATCTGGTGAATTTTATAATGTTTATAAGGATAATAAATTAACAGGACTAACTTTTTCGGTTTTATAATAGACTTTCTATATAAAAATTAATTATGTATTAGCAAATTAAATTAGTTAAAGTATAAATAATGAATACTTTAGAGTTTATTTTTAGGAAATATAATGTATATACATTATATTTATTTACAGTTGAATGAATAAAAAAAATTTAACTACTTTTAATCTGCGGCCTCAGCTGCATATTCAATATTTATGCCTCCTTTATCTACCCAAAAATTTGTAGTACCATCCTCTACTTATCTACTATTTTTATGTAGTATATAATTAACTGCAAAAGTTTTGAGCTATTTTTATATAGAAAACTATATAAGTTTCCTTTTAAAAAGTTTTATATTTCTGGCGATTTTTATTTTGTCTGCTATTTGTTTCTGAAAAACAAATTAATACAGGTGTACGTATCACATTTGTGTATACCGGTAAGGTATACACAAATACAAATTTCCATAAATATCTTATAGAATAACAAAACTTCCACATAACGATTATAAATCTAAATATATATTTTTACAAATGAAATTTTGTCATAGCAAAATGAATTTCTTTGCGTAGAATGCATAGGCTAAATTTACATATTTATCGCTATTCTAACGTTTTATATAATATAATTTAACAATTAATGGCCTCTGTAGCGGTTTTTGGGTAATTAATATTTTATAAACTAGGTATAGGAGCTAATATTATATTGATAACTATAGCTATAATATATATTATACGTACTTAATTACATAATCCACCAATTAGAATGAGTAACCACACCGCAAGCACAAGGAGCATCATCAGAATAAATAACTAACAAATTAATCGTGTGCAAAAATACATATTGCTAACCTATACCACAAAATTCACCAATTTATTTGGCACAACTATCGTTTTCTTTATAGTTTTATCATCTATATATTTAGCAACATTTGTTTCTTCTTTTGCCAATTTTTCAAGCTCATTTTTGTCAAAATCCAGCGGAACATTTATAGTACCCCTCAGTTTTCCATTAACCTGTAATGCAATGGTTACATTATCATCAATGGTATATTCCTCATTAAATGAAGGCCAATCCTGATTGCCAATTCCAAATGTTTCTAACAACTCACAGCACAAATGCGGCGCAAATGGCATAAACAGCTTTATAACTGATACTAAAGCAAAAGAATAGGATTTTTTCTCTTCATCAGAATTTATTTGTACTTTTTCCAGAAAATTAGTAAGCTCTCTAATTTTTGCTATGGCTTTATTAAATTCAAGTTTATTTAAATTATTTGTCACTGCTTTTATAGTCTTATGGGTATTTTTAACTATTTCATTAACACAGTTAAACTCGCTAAGATCAAATCTATCCTTAAAATTCATCGCCAGTCGGTAGAAACGATTTATATATTTCCAGCAGCTATCTATACCGTCCTCCGTCCATTCAAAATCTTCATCTGCTGGGTTATCCGACATAATAAATACCCTTGCAGCATCAGCTCCATAATCTTCCGTTACTTTTGTCATATCGATAACATTCAACTTTGATTTGCTTACCTTGATAATACCTTCACAACTTAATTCCTCTTTTGTTTCAATGTTATAATATTTACCATTCCTTTCTTCAACATTCCAAGGATAACACCAATCTTTTGATTTTACTCCTCTGTATGCTTTGTGGCATACCATACCGAGATTGAATAAGTTTTTAACCGGTTCGTCCATTTTGAAGTATCCGCAATCTCTCAATGCTTTTGTAAAAAATCTACAGTAAATTAAATGCAGAATTGCATGTTCTACACCACCTACATATTGATCAATTGGTAATAATTTTTCACACAACTCGGAATTGAAAGGTCTGTCTTCAGTTAATTCAGGGTATCTAAAAAAATACCAAGAGGAATCAACAAATGTATCCATTGTATCGGTTTCACGAATAGCAGCGCCTCCACATTTAGGACATTTGGTATATTTCCAAGCAGGATGATTTTCCAATGGATTTCCTTTTCCTGTAAATTCAACATCTTTTGGTAGTTCTAATGGCAAATCTTTCTCATTTAAATGAACTGTTCCACATTTTTCACAATAAACCACTGGAATAGGGCAACCCCAATATCTTTGCCTAGAAAATCCCCAATCTCTTAATCTATAGTTGATTTTTTTCTTTCCTATCCCTAGTTTCTCAATTTTCTCTATAGCTTTTACTTTTGCTTCTTTTGTGGTAAGGCCATTTAAAAAATCGGAATTTATAGCTATACCATCCTCCTCAAAAGGTAGAGCTTCACATTCTATAACTTTGGTTATCGGTAGCCCATATTTTTTAGCAAAATCATAGTCTCTTTTATCATGTGCAGGACAAGCAAAAATTACGCCAGTTCCATAATCCATGAGAACGAAATTAGCTATATAAACAGGCAATTTAATGTTGGAATTAAATGGGTGAATAACTTTTAATCCTGTGTCTATCCCTTTCTTTTCCGTAGTTTCAATGGTTTCTTCATCTATACTTGTTTTGCTGCAATCTTCAATAAAATCTGCTATGTTTTTATTATTTTTAGCTAATTGTTCCGCCAAAGGATGGTTAGCTGAAATAGCTATAAAACTGGCACCAAACAGAGTATCCGGCCTTGTGGTATAGACTGTAATTTTATCATAAATTCTTCTAACATGAAATGCTAAAAATTCATAATTATCAATATCAGTTACCATATCTCTGTAGATTTTTTCAACTTCATCAATACCACTCGCAAATGGTGCTATCCTTGATAAATCGTTACTTTCTAGATATTCTCTAACATTTTTATACTTTTCAACCTTTAGAACCTCTATTAAAAAACTATCACTATTATTTTTAAATTTTATGATAGTTCCTTCTTTTATATTCTGGTATTTTGTAGAGTTTTTCCTACCCTCAATAGTTTTTGTTCCATTTTTTAGACAGCTAAACCACGGTTCAAGGCAATCCAGTTCAATAGCTTCTTTATTTTTAACTTCATTATCTGCAATATTGAAATCAACTAAAGCTCCTTCACTCTTACCTATCCAGTTTTTTTGCATTAATTTGACTTTTTTAGGCCAACCATCGAGTTTTTCCAAGTCGTTCAGTAATTCTTCTGCATAATCCGTTGTTTTGAAAAACCACTGCTTCAATTTTTTCTTCTCAACAATAGCTCCACTTCTCCAACCTCTACCATTAACAATCTGTTCATTTGCTAGAACAGTTTGATCTACCGGATCCCAATTGACAAAGCTTTCTTTTTGATATGCTAAACCTTTTTCAAATAATTTTATAAAAATTTCTTGTTGTTTACCATAATAATCTGGAAGACAAGTAGCAAAAAATCTTGAATAATCAAAAGAAAGACCTAATAATTTCATGCTAGTTTTGAATTTTTCAATGTTATTAATAGTCCATTCTTCCGGATTTATATTTTTTTTAATTGCCGCATTCTCAGCTGGTAAGCCGAAAGCATCAGCTCCCATTGGATGTAGTACATTATAGCCTTGCATCCTCTTAAATCTTGCTATTATATCACCTATTGTAAAATTTCTTAAATGACCGACATGCAACTCTCCTGAAGGATATGGAAACATTGATAATACGTAATATTTCTGTCTGTTGTCATTTTTGTCAAATTTAAAACTATCGTTATCTTCCCAATACTTTTGCCATTTTTCTTCTGTTTTTTTAAAGTTGTATCTTTCCATTTCTGTAAAATGTGGTGTAATGGAGTAATGATATTTTGGTTTTAGGAAAAAGTAAAGGATAATTGGGAAGTTTAAAGACCTATTATTATTCAAAAACATTCGGCCTTTAGATCATTATAAATGTGAAAAATATAATTTATTTTATAACACAAAATGTCAGTAGTATCATCATTAACGTGGGTTTGCCTATCAATAGTTGATAAATTATTATAAAAATGGAATATAGATGAGTAAAATAATGTAAGAATAAAAAAATCATAGCAAATATGAATTGTCATTAAAAAGTCCAGTAATCATTTAGTTATAATCAACTATTGGTGGGTAAGCCTCTTAATAATTCCTAAAATCGTTGCATTAAAATAATTTATAACTATAATATAGGCTGTATATATAACATTGACTTAATTTAATATTAAAACCAAAAAATACATCGCATAAAATGAGTATAATACAAAGTTTAAACAACCAAATTACAGAGATTTTTCAAAAATTAGGCTACGATACGAAATATGCCTACTTCAAATATTCGGATAGACCAGATTTAAGCGATTTTCAAACAAATTGCGCGATGCCATTAGGCAAAATGTTAAACAAAAATCCAATGGAAATTGCAGGAACAATAAAGAATGAATTAGAAAAAACCAATATTTTTGATTACCTATCGGTAGATAAACCCGGTTTCATAAATGTTAAGTTAAAAAATAATGTTCTGTTGAAGTTTATAAATGAAGTGATTAATGACGAAAATTGTGGTTTCGAAGTACCATCTGTAAAAAAGACAGTTGTTATAGATTTTGGTGGGTATAACATAGCAAAGGAACCACATGTGGGTCATTTAAGGTCAACTGTTATAGGTGAAAGTTTAAGAAGGATATACGAATTTTGTGGTGACAAAGTAATCAGTGACTTTCATCAAGGTGATTGGGGACTTAATATGGGTATGGTTATAGAAGGTATCAGAAGTCAATATCCAAATTCTAAGTGTTTTAGTGATAATTTTAATGACGATAAAATAACAGATCTAAATTTAACTGCAGCTGATTTAACCGATATATATAGGTTAGCTAATACTAAAGCTAAGGAAGATGAAGATTTTGCAAAAAAAGTTCATGAAACAACTAAAAAGTTACAAGACGGTTATAAACCATATTTGACATTGTGGAAATATTTTTCTGGTATTTCTCTGAATGATTCCAAAGAGTTAGCAGAAGGTATATTGGGAGCCCATTTTGACTATTGGAACGGTGAAAGTTCCGTCCATGAATTGATAAAGTTTATGATAAGAAACCTTGTCGAGAAAGGTATAATAGTTGATTCTGATGGAGCTAAAATAATAGATTTAAGTGATATGGATGATACTATACCACCTGTTATTATACAGAAAAGTGACGGCGCTTTTATGTATGCTAGTACTGACATAGCAACGATTTTGG
The DNA here is from genome assembly GCA_948744995.1 of uncultured Rickettsiales bacterium. GTDB lineage: Bacteria > Pseudomonadota > Alphaproteobacteria > Rickettsiales > UBA1997 > CALXRO01. The sequence goes on from CAPZCD010000010.1 coordinate 8,507, forward strand.
ATAGATTACAAAAATTTAATCCAGATTTGATACTTTATATAGTTGACGCAAGGCAATCGCTGCATTTTAAACAGGTTTTTTTAGCTTGTGAAAAAATAAAACTATTAAATGAAAAACATAAAGCAGAACATTGTCCTTTTGGCACTATGAATGGAAAGGATGGAAAACCATTTAAAACCAGAAGTGGCGAGCTGGTAAAGTTACGAGACTTAATAGCAGAAGCAAAACAGAAAATAGTTGAAAAATCCGGAAGTTTAGGAGATGATGCTATACAAAAATTAGCGGTGGCTTGTATAAAATTTGCCGATCTTTCTAACTATAGAGAGTCAAACTATGTTTTTGATATGGATCAATTCACTAACTATGAAGGAAAAACCGGTGCGTACATTATGTATAGTGTTGTAAGAATAAATTCTATTCTTAAAAAAATAGATTCAATAGAGGAGCTAAAAATAACAGATTTAACTACAAATGAAGGAAAAGCTTTGGTCTTGGAATTGTTAAAATTCCCTGATATTGTTACCAGTTCGTACGATAAGAAAGCTCCAAATTTTATAGCTGAATATACTTATAATCTCTCTAAAAAATTTAATTCTTTTTATGAAAATGTTAATATTTTAGCAAGTGAATCTACAGAGGAATTGAATTCGAAAATTTCGCTTATCTATGTGGTAAAGCATTTTCTTGAAAAATGTTTGTATCTGTTGGGTATTGAGGTTGTTGATAGGATGTAGAGTTGTAAGTAAACTCGTAAACTTCCATAAAGTTATTAATAATAAACCCCTCCTGTGCAAGCTACAGGATATTATTGGAATAAATTTAAACTAAATCCATATGCTTGCATTTAGTTATCTATTATCTATTGAATTTATCAACAAAATGTGCTATACTTAACTTATTATAAGTAAATTTTTTTATAAAAAGGACGAATTTTTATGAGTAAATACGTTATAGTTATTCCTGCTCGCTACGGTTCTACAAGATTTCCAGGCAAACCTTTAGCAGAAATATGCGGTAAGACAATGTTGGAAAGAACATATGAAATAGCTAAAAAAGCTTCAGTAAACTTTGATTGTGATGTTATAGTTTCTACTGAAAGTGAGAAAATTTCATATTTTTGTGAAGAAAAATCTATAAAATGTGTTATTACAAGTGATAGTTGTAAAACCGGTACCGATAGGGTTTGTGAAACCGTAAAAAAACTAGATTACAAACCTAAATTTGTGTTAAATTTACAAGGAGATGCTCCTTTAACTCCTCCTTGGTTTCTCGAAAAAATGATAGAGGTACTGGAGCAGGATTCTAAGGTGGATATGGTAACTCCTGGTTATCGAATGAAATGGAATGAATTGGATAAAATGCGAGAGGATAAAAAGACGACTCCTTTTACTGGTACAACCATAATAATGAATCAAAAAACAAATGATGCTATCTGGTTTTCAAAAAATATAATACCAGCTGTACGAAAGGAAGAAACCTATAGAAATAATAATGAATATTCTCCAGTTATTAGGCATATTGGTTTGTATGCCTATAGCTATGATATGCTAATGAAAATTGGCGATTTGGAAGAATCATACTATGAAAAACTCGAAGGTTTGGAACAGTTAAGAGTGCTAGAAAATGGGTATAAGGTAAAAATTGCTATGGTTGATTATAGAGGCAGACCTTCCTCTTCCGGGGTTGATAATCCAGAAGATATCGCTAGAGCAGAGGAAATAATTAAAAAGTATGGTGAATTCTAGTTTAAATATAGATTTACTGATACCGGAAATTGCAGGTATAATACCTTATAAATATGAAAGCATAAGGTGTAGTCTGTACGATAACATACTTAATAATATTATTGGTAAAAAAATACCAAATAGTAATAAATTTATATTTCATATGCTTGGTATTCCTGGTAGCGGTAAAACTACGTTTATTAAGACAGTTGAAGAAATAAATTCTGATAATTGTGTTTTGATAGCTTTTGATGACATTATGGAGAGGATTCCATATTATCGTGAAGATAATATTAAACTCGGATCTGTTGAAAGTTTTAAAAAATGGGAAATTCCTGCTCGCGTTATTGGTTATGAGTTACTGGTTAGATCTATTGAGTCCAGTTTGTCAATATTTTTTGATCATGGCGGATTATGTAGACAACATGTATCTCTAATGAGTAATATTAGGAGTTATGGCTATAAAACGATTATGAAATTTATGAATTGCGATTTAAAAACTGCACAGGAAAGAGTTGTAAAAAGAGAGACTGTAACTGGGAGACATACTCCGGTTGAAATGATAAATAAAAGGCATGGTCTTTTGAAAGAACTTATGCCGATATACAAGAATATGGTTGATGAATTTATTAATTGATAAAAATAGGTAAAATATTTATGATTTTTGATAATATTAGTAATGTAGATTTATACAAAGGAATTAGCCCTAGATTTGAAAGGGCTATAGAGTGGGTTAAAAAAACAAATTTAAATGAGTTAAAAATTGGTGAAAAGTACTATATAGATGGTACTGATATTTATGCAAATGTTAGTGAATATGATACCTACTACTCCTATGAAAAAACGTTTGAAGGACATTTAAAATATGTTGATTTACAACTGGTTTTAGATGGTGCTGAAATAATGGAAGTAGCTCAGAAAACTGGAAATGAGAAGGTAACTGAGGAATATAATAACACTAAAGAAAGGTTTAAAGTACAAACTGAGGCTAATGTAAAAGTTTTAGTAAAAAAGAATGAGTTTACTATATTTTTTCCACAAGATTTGCATAAACCCTGTATAAATTATTCCTATAAGAGTGATAAAGTTAGGAAATTAGTGATAAAAATTTTATTATAAAAGAGGTAAAGACAAATGGATGGCATAATTCTGAATTATAATGATGTAGCACTTTTAGATCATGAAGTCCCTGCAATTGTTAGGACTAGCGAACACTATAGTTTTTATAAAGATAATATAGAAGACATAACTGAAGATGTTGATTTAATTCTGTTGGATATGTATGGAACTATATGGAATGGTGGTAAATTTTACACTGGTGCTTTAGAAAAAATGCAATCTTTAAGAGAACGAGGTAAAAAAATTATAATAGTATCAAATACTACCGCTCTATCGGAAGATGAAATTAAAAAAAATGCTAAGAGAGGCTTAATAAAAGGAGTTCATTATGACGAATTTTTAACATCTGGAGATATTTGTAGAGATATGCTTGAGAGTAATGAAATAGGCGATAAATTTGGTCATAATTATTATGTGTTTGGAACATTAAATGGTTCACTATTTAAAAATTTACAAGGTTATAAAGAAGTTGATGACTACAATTTAGCTGATTTTATATATATTGGTGTACCACAATTAACGTTAGAGCAGCGTGATTCCTATATATCTGCTAAAACGGAAGAAAATAGTGGTTCTATTTTTAGAGAATCCACCTTATTTAAGGGTAAATTTGATAGTATAGATATTGAGCCTTTTAGGGAAAAATTAGATATTTTTTTGTCTTTGAAAAAACCTATTGTAGCTGCTAATAACGATCCAGTATCTCAAGAAGTTGATACTAAAGGTAAGAAAAATTCTGTTATTAGACAAGGATCTTTAGCGAAATACTATGAAGATCGTGGTGGTCGAGTTATTTCCTGTGGAAAACCAAATGGTATTATATTTGAAAAAGCTATTAATCTTGCAAAGAAAAAATTATCCATGAACAAATTACGTCCGGAAAGGATACTAATGGTTGGTGATACTCTGGAAACTGATATATTTGGTGGCGCTAATGCAAAAATAAAAACAGCCTTGTGTTTATTTACAGGCAATATGTATAACGAATTATCAAATCTTTTAAAAAATTATGGTTATTCGGCTGAAGAGAGAGAGTTTTTTGTTGAGCGATTATATGAAGAAATCATTAAGATAAAAGGTGGAATAGAGCCTAGTTTTGTGATAAGAAGTTTTAGCGGTGAATTGGAGTAAGATATTTATATTAGATTATTTCATTCCGATTAAATATTTTTAAAATTACTTTGATATCAAACGTTAAAACTTAGCGGTTGTAAAAAAGAGCTGCCTACCACTTTCACTTGATATTTAAAATATTCAATCTAATTCTACTTTTTTAGAGCTAAAATATGTTGAAAAATAAAGAAAATATATTTTAAACATAAAATTATATGTATTTATAAAAAAATGAATTAGTATTATTTTTATAAAATTCATTTATATTTTCTTAAATTGATATTGAAGAGTTATTTTGTTCTTATTTTTTAGTGTATCTGAAGTTATAAAAATAATGTTAAAATTAATATGAATGTGATTTTTATAGTAAGTATTTAAAGATGAAGAGAAAGTAATGGGCAGTCCTTAATAAATCATAAAGATATTGCACAATATTTTTTTTATGATATACTTAAGGAGTACCTTTTATAAACAACTATAGTTTATATGTTGTAAAGGTACAAATTATTTTTATTAATAATAAAAGGTAATACTTATGAAAAAAGTAAACTTATTTATGCAAATGGCAATGTTTGTATCATTAGTTTCTGTAAAGAGCAGCATGCTATATGGTGAAACAGTATTTACTGCAGAGGATAATGAGCATGTTATAAATCCTTTATTAAATATGAAACCAAATGAAAATGGTGAATATGTTTTTAAAAATGGTTGTTATTATAAAGGTGATGTTGAGGATGGAATGATGCATGGAGAAGGTGAAATTATTTGTCCTAATAATAGGTATAGGCTTGCTGCTAACTTTGAAAAAGGAGCACCTAGCGGAAAAGTTGAAGTAACTTTTTCAAATGGTAATAAAGTTGTTGGTATTTTAGAAAAAGGGATATTACAAAAAGGAAAAAGCGAATTTATTCCAAAAAACGGTGTACCTTGCAAAGGTGAATTTAAAGAGGATGAAGTTTCAGAAGATGAAGAACTTGAGTTTCATTGCTATGATAGTGATGTTGTTTATAAGGAAAAACTATCACCAATGTTCTTCAAAGAATCAGGTGATGAAAATCTATAAATTTATATGTTGTAGATTTTGATAAATTAGTCATTAAAAAAATTTAAATACCAGTATTGTATTATCTATATAATACTGGTATTTTTTGTTGATTGTCTGTTAATTATTTATTTCAATAATACTCTGTATCCTCTGATTTTGAGTAAAATAAATTATAGTCATTACTAATAAATCTGTGTAATAACCTTATAAATTATTTAGGAACCACTCTTTAATGTAAAATTCAAATTCTTGGTTTGAATAATTTCTTATTTCTTAAGATTATATCAATTAAATCATGTAAGTTGTTGATATATCTAAACATAAATTTAGTGTTTGGACCAAATTAGATATCTTGTATGCTTACATTGGAGTTATTTATTTTTTAATTAACGTAAAAGATTTACCTATTATTTTATATTGACCCCAACCTTGCTTTTAAGTTTAAAACATATTTTTCTTATTTTTAATACATTTTAAAACTAAAAATGAAATTAATTAAATATTCTAAAATTAAGATAAAGTGGAATAGTTTCAGTAATTCCACGTCTATAAAACAGCCGGTTATTGCATTTTCCGCATTATATGTTATACTTAAAACGTCATTAAATAAATTTTATGTTTACAAACCAGAGGAACAACCGACAGGAACCGATACAAAGTAACGTAGAAGATAAATTAAATAGATCAATATTCGTTAATTACGTAACTAATATAATAAGAAATGCGCCAACAACAAACAGAGCGTTTGTACTATCCATAAATGGAAAATGGGGCGAAGGAAAAACATCCGTAAAAAACCTAATTGCTGAAAGACTCTTATATAACAAAAAATCAAGCAATAACATGCTATTGGAATTCAATTCCATAGAATTTCAAAATCAGAAGGAGTTAAATAAGATATTTCTTGATAAGGTCGTTAATATAGTTAAAGGTAAAAATAAAAATGCTGAAATAATGGAGTCAGTCAGGGAAAATAAAGGAATTATATTTACCATATTATTCATAGCCTTGGTTATAATAGGGTTTATCTACCCAAATATATTTGTTAAATTTTCATCTTTATTAGTTTCCATAATATTTATATTTAGAGCTCAATTCAGAAAGATAACACTCAACACATTGATGGAGGTTTTATCAAAATCTTATGTTAAGGTTGATGTGGTTCATAGAATACTCTACTATGATGAGCTCAAGGTTTATAATGTGGAAGATCTGAAACTTAAGAAATATCTGGAGACTAAGTGCAAATACAATAAAATTATAGTTCTGATAGATAATTTTGATTCTCTTGAGCCAAGTCAGGTTAAAATGCTAATACAGCTTATAAACTCAAAACTAAACCTACCAAAGTTTGTATTTGTGTTGTTTTATGATAAGTTCATAGTTAGCAACTGTTTAACCACAAATGTATATAATGGTTCTGAATTTATTGAAAAATTTGTGAATATTCAACTGGATTTGCCGATGATAACCGATGATATACTATTCTCATTTTTACAAGGCGAATTACAGGAAAAATATGGAATAAATATAGAATATCTTAACAGTTTTAACTGTGTTAAAGATTATTTCTCTTCCTTAAATAAAATCTATTCTTTTCTGGATAATTTTAATGTAAACTATACTATAGCATCTAAAAATCTTAGGTATACGAAGTTTGATTTTAATAAAAACGACTTTTTGTATCTGGAAATATTAAGATTTTTTGAAAATGATCTCTACAGAGAAATAAGACAAAATAAAAGATTACTAACAAAAAATAATTTAAAAATTTATTCGGAAAATAAGCAAATTTGGCCGGTGTTAAAATCAAGTATAAGAAATAATTCTGAAGAGAATATTAAAGATTTAATTATCGATTTATTTCCTTATATGGTGAATGAGTTTGGTATTGAAGGTAAATATGATGAAGAATCCTTGCAAAATTCAAAATCCGTTGGGTGTTTCGACTACTTTGACTATTATTTCATATACGATCTTAGCGAAAATGTTATACCAGAAACTGTCTTCAACAAACTGGAATCGCATCTACTCAACAATGAAGAGTTTATTTCAAGTTTCAAGGAAAAATTCTCTATAGATAGCGATGCTAGCATAAAGTACTACGCCGGAAGTTTTTTATATAAATTATGCAAACGTAGGGAAAATCTTGATATATTAAAACATCTGAACGAAACCACAAAAGAAAAGAATTTAATAAAGAATATAGTTTGGCTATACATCTATAGTAATAGAAATGTTTCCAGCAAGAAATATTTATCCCAGATAATATTAACTTGCTATAATAACAATAGAAATCTAGACAGTATTATTGGTGCAATAAATGAAGCTTTGGATGAAAATAATTACTTTTATAGTTTTTATCTATTGGAACTACTTGGTATCATTAAAAATACACTATTGGATATAATTTTTAGTAAAAATATAGGTAAGATAACTGAATATAGCAGTTCTATAAACAAAATATTATTTAAACAAGGTGAACTACTACTGGCTAATGATGGATTTTTAGAATATCTAACTATAGACAACTATAACTGTAGGCTGCAACTAAATCATATAGTAGCATTCATTAAGAATAGATGGTCTATACATAATAGTAATATCGATTCCGAGGTAGAAGATTTTGTCAGAAATTATATAAAATCAGGAAAATTTATCACTCTTAAAGAGAAGTTATTTAGCGACTACTTTAGGTTAATTTACGTCTTTACCGAATACTGTATTAAGAAAAAAATCATAAATAATAACATATATTTGATACTAAATCCAAACGAATTGTACCCATTTAATCTAAAAGAGGTAACAACTGCATTTAGAGAAAATAAGGTTAGTAAGAAAGATAGAATATATGGTGTATTATTAAGATCTGTTAAAAGATTATAAGCATTATATATTAATTATAAAAATTAAAGATAGGTATAGACAATGGAAGAAACTGCAGCTATGAGCAATACGTTTTTGAAATCCAAACAAATTAGTGATAGCTTATGGAAAGAAATTGACCATAATCCTGAAAAATTTAGAATTTTTACGGGGGAAAGACCAACAGGAACTTTACATATAGGCCACTATTTCGGTTCGTTGGTTAATCGGATTAAGCTCCAGAAAAAAGGTGTTGAAATGTTTATCCTTGTTGCAGATCAACAGGTACTGACCGATCATGATAGTTTTGATAAAATATCTCAATTAACTAGAGAATTAGTTATAGATAATATATCAGCCGGTATAGACTTGGAAAATGGTAGAACATTTATATTCCCGCACAGTCAAATACCAGAATTGAACCAGCTACTTGTTCCCTTCCTGACTTTAGTATCAATATCGGAATTGGAACGAAATCCAACCGTTAAGGAGGAGATAAGAAGTGCGAATATCAAAAATGTTAATGCTGGAATGCTTGTTTATCCGGTTCATCAGGCTTGCGATATACTATCGGTAAATGCTAATGTTATTCCAGTTGGTAAAGATCAATTACCTCATATAGAATTATCAAGACTAATAGCAAAAAGATTTAATGGCAAGTTTTGTAAAGATAACAATAAGGTATTTGTTGAACCAGAAGCATTATTGTCTGAAGTTCCAAGTCTTGTTGGTCTGGATGGAAAGCAAAAAATGAGTAAAAGTAGGCATAATGCTATAATGCTTAATAGCAGTAGAGAAGATATAGTAAATATGGTTAGAAAGGCTACTACCGATAGTAATAAACTAATTAGCTATGATCCAGCAAATAGACCGGAAGTCTCAAATCTGCTAAAAATGATTTCGCTGATGTCTAGTGAAAATCCTGAGAATATAGCTAAAGAGATAGGAGAAGGTGGAGCTAAGATGTTAAAGGAGAAGCTGGTAGAAACTACGGATAAGTTTCTAACTCCTATACGTGAAAGAAGGAAAGCTATTGAGAATGATTATGGTTATATTGATAGGTTAATTAAGTTGGGTGTGGAAAAAGTTAGGGATGAATCTAGTAAGACTTTGGCTAAAGTTCTGAAGGCTATGAATATGTATGGGTTTTAGTTACTGTAGTTTTACAAATATGATGCAGGAACCCCCAGGGACTACCTACCATCTTGTTTTAACTCTTAAGACATTTACAAGTTTACTTTTTAAAGTCAAAATACGTTGAAAAATTAGGAAAATATATTTTAAATAAAATATTATATATTTTTATAAAAATAGGAATTAGTAAAATTTTTATAAAATTTGTTCATATTTTTTAATTCTAAAAACTTTTATTCTAAAAATTGATATTGAAGAATTATTTATTCATATTTTTTTAGTATATTATTTTTAAGTGAGAAAAAGCAATGTTAAGGTTATAATATATATGTGATTTATAATGGATATCTATAAAGATAAAGAAAAAGTAGTGGGTAGTGCCAAATATATAAAAGTAAGTATTGATTTTTTTTAAAAAAAATATACCCTTCTTCGCAGAATATAAATTTATACCAACATGACAGAAAATATAGGAGAAGAAATATTAGACACACCAGAGGAAGGAACTTTTGTGATACGTTATGATGATGGGTCTTCAAAAGAATATAAAAGGGCAGAGTTTTGTGAGGTTATTAAAAGTGATAGTAAGAGTAAGATTAAGTCTATGGACTTTGAAAAATATGGGGGGACAAGTCCTATATATTTAGTTAATGAAGTTAATGGTAATCCCCGAGGTAAGTGTATAGCTATTTTTAAAGATTCAAGTGATGTACCTTATTGTTTAGATGTTGAAGGTGAAGAATTCGTAAAAGGGCATAATTATGATGTTAAAAAAGATAGATATGGTAATGACAAATATGTTTTTAGCAAGAGTGATAGCGAATATTACAGATATTCAATAAATGAAAATTTATTTGAAACTCATTTATTCGAATCCTTAAAAAAGGATGGTGATGATTATTTTTATTATCCCGATGTAAAACAAGATAAAGAACAGGATGAAAATAACAATAATAAAGGAATAAGTTTAAATGACATAAAAAAACAAATAGGGGAGTCAAAAGAAGGGAATCAAATAAAAAATATGGATGAAGCAATTACCTTATCAAAATTAGTTAGAATAAAAGAATACGAACTGTTTAAAAAATACGGAATAGAAAAAGAGATATACGATTTGGCATATCGTATGGTGTATGGTGGGGTAGACAAAGAAACTAAAGGGCCTAGATATTATCCAAATGGCAATAAGTTGAGAGAAGGTGCAGAGATATCACCTGCTGAGGATAGTGACAAATTCCTCGACTTTTTGGAACAACTGTGTGTGGAGAAAGGGGTAATAAGTAAGGATAAACCAGATAAACAAAAGTCTCCTAATGGTATTTCCATGAAACCTGTTGGTAACATTGGAACAACTGCCTCAAAACCTGGAATTAATATACCTAAGATGAGTATCTTTAATAAGGGTATGCCTAGGATGATTGGTGGTAAAGCTAATATATCTGGGATGGGTTTTAAGAGGCCAACAAATTTGTCACAGACTCAAACAACAGCACAGACTCGGATAGATAATTCTAAAAAGAAAATGGATAGCTTATTAAAAAAATTGAATGAAAATGAAGATATTGGAAAAAATTATTTATCGGCTACGGCTTTCGTGTTAAGTAAAATGTTTGAAAAGTATGATATTTCTGCTGAAGAACATGATAATAATGAAAAAAGAATTAAAGAATTGAAAATTAAATTTAAAGATAAAGGAACAGAAGAAGAAATTGCTAGTACTACTATAGAATCAGTAAAACTCTTAGAAGAAGATGAAAATACACTTGGAGTAGATGAAAATAATAATATTACCATTACTGAAAATGGAGAAAAAAGAATTCTTGGATCTAGGGTAAATTCTGAAGGGCAAAAAGAAGAAATAGAAGAGGAATTTTATTATGTTAAGTCTGCCAGTGAAGAAAAAATACATCTTTTTAAGAAAAAAGAATGGGAAGATTTTCACAACCATAGCAATGTTAGATCAAAACCCGGTGGAAATGTTATAATTGCAGGAGTTGCAAGCTTTAAAGGCGGCAAAGCGCAACTCGTATGTGCTTCAAGTGGGCATTACCAACCGGCAAAGAGTAACTCCAAAACGTTTCTGGCTGAATTAGCAAGCCAGACGACAAGTGGTGATGTGAGGGATATTATACATTCTGATTGTAAAAAAGAGGACGGTTATCATATCACGGTTGATGTTAGTTTATTTAACAGTAGAGGAAGTAAACTTTCTGAGTGTGTTGGATTGCCTACCAGTGAAAAACCTATGGGAAAAAGAGTTCTTGATCAAATAAATCAAAAAGCGAAACTAATGAAAGAAGGTAAATGTATTAATATTCTTTCAAAATGATCTAAATGAAGATTATTTTTTGTCTGTTACTAATTTAAAAAAGATCAACTATAAACTATTCCATCTTATAAAAATAAATAATGGAAAAAGTAATTGGTTATATTATTATGGCCCGATAACAGCCATTAATAAATTTTTTAAAAATATTTCTTCGTCAAGAATATTGACAGGCTATTACTAATATTAGTAAATTTGTTTTATTTGTTATAAAGGTTTCATTTCTGATTATTTTTCTTTAATTTTTATTCATCACCCTATCACCCCCTCCCTCTGCATATCCCACATCTGTCTAAAGAGACCATCTTCTTTATTCAGTAATTCTTCCTTAGTTCCATCTTCTACTATAACACCTTTAGATATGGTTACTATTCTATCCATTATAGATAGTGTTGATAGTCTATGAGCTATAACTATAACTGTTTTATCTTTCATAAGATTATTTAAAGCTATCTGTATTTCTTTTTCAGTTATACTATCTAGAGCAGATGTAGCTTCATCCAGTATAAGTATTTTACTATTCTTTAGTATTGCCCTTGCTATAGCTATTCTTTGTCTTTGACCTCCAGATAGTTTAATACCTCTTTCTCCTACTAAAGTATTAAAACCATTTTCTAAAGTATTAGTTATAAAGTCATAACAACAAGCTTTTGTAGTAGCTTCTATTAGTTCTTCTTCAGTAGCATCTAGTTTACCATATAGTATATTCTCTCTTATGGTCCTATGAAACAATATAGGTTCTTGAGGTATATAACTTATATTTCTTCTTAAAGATTCTTGGGTTACTTCTTTTATATTTTGATTATCTATATATATACCACCATCATTAACATCATAGAATCTTAATAGTAAATTTACTAAAGTAGACTTACCACTACCACTATAACCTACTATACCTAGTTTTTGATTAGGTTTGATGGAGAGGGAGAAGTGGGAGAGGACGTTCTTATCTTCTTCATATTCAAAACTTATATCTTTAATTTCAATTTTTCCATTACTAATTTTTAGTGTAGATGCATATTTCATATTTAGAACTTCTAAAGGTTTATTCATTATATCAAGACTCTGCTTAATTATTCCATATTGGTCGACCATGGCTGATATTTCTTCATTAAAATACTTTATTGATTTTACAATACTATAGGACATAGTCACAACAAAACTTATATCACCAATAGTTATGAGACCACCGCCATGCAGCTTAACTGATAGAATTATATTAATTAAAAGCAGTGGACTTGATAATAAAGTCCTTAAACTTTCATACAAAATCTTATTTTTATAAAGCTCCTTTTCTTTGGAATAAACTAGTTTAGTTTGTTGTTTAATTAGAGACTGCTCGTATTTTTTATTAGAAAAACTTTTTACGTTTAATATATTGTCAAAACTATCAGTTATTCTACCACTTAACATAGTTTTTTCATTCTCAAACAATTCAACCTTACTTCTAATTCTCACATTAATAAAGGTAGTTATTGTAACATATAACATCATCCAAATAATATCTACCAAAAATAGAACTATATGAATTTTATATATGTAATAGAGAGTTATAACTTTTAAAATACCTTTACATATAATGACATCAAAAAAGTTGTATAAGAATTTCTCACTTGTATCAGCTATTTTTGATACTTTGGCGCCTATATTACCACTAAAATTATTCTGAAAATATGAGTATGAATATTTTTCTATGTGATTAAATACATAGCAATAGATATTATTTCTAATTTTAGAAAATAGGTTTGGATATATATATTTTATTAGTATATCTCCACAAATAAATATTAGATTATAGATAACCAATGTATATATGCTTTCTTTGAGTTCCCTTAGTAAATTACCGTCTTCCCTATTGATAGTATTTATTAGGTTTCTTATGGTTGATTGTGTTAAAACGCTATTCATAAGCATTAATATTATGTCAATAATAATAAATGCTGCTATCCAAAACTTGTACTTTTTGGTGAACTTTATGAGAAATTTGTGAACACTTTTAAACATATCTGTAATATATCCAGTGTTGTAAAGCTTACAATTAGGATTTGATAAATCAATATGGTTTGTATGCTAAATTGATGGCTAGTGATTGAATTTGATTTGAAATGATTTGTACTTTAACGAGTACTTCTACAATTTATATGTATAAGGAATTATTGCATTCGCTTATTCAATACTTTCAATAAACTCTATTCTATTCTCTATATTTTTAATTTTTGTCTTATATATTTTTATTAATTCTTCTGACCTATACATTTTACTAATGATTTTATTCACCATAAGGTTAATTCTGAGTTCTTTTAATTTTGTTTTTTTATTACTAAAGAATGGACTTTTGAGAGATGTTTTAATCCAATATGCATATTGTTCATTGTCATTTAGTTCGTTATCACTATTGATATTCCAAGG
>CAPZCD010000011.1:0-21129 GCA_948744995.1 uncultured Rickettsiales bacterium
AAAAGAAGATTTAGAGGAATTATGGAAAAGAATGGTGTTTAATATAGTAATAAATAACACAGATAATCATTTAAGGAACCATGGTTTTATTTATAGAAGAAATATGGGCTGGACACTGTCTCCTGCTTATGATCTAAATCCAAGTTTAGATAAATTAATTTTCGCAACTGCTATTGATGATAGTGGTACTAATAATACAATAGAAAAAGCTGTAAAGTTAGCTAAAGAATTTAGATTATCTGATAAGAAAGTTAATAAAATTCTAAAAGATATTAATGAAGCTATCATCAATTGGAAGAATGTTGCAAAAGCTTTTGGAATTAATAATAGTGAGATTATAAGAATGAGGAGTGTTTTTGATAAAACATATAAAGGTTGATGGTAATAAAAAAAGAATAGTAATTGTTATAATTAATATTGATCCACGCTTATACTCTTGACTTATCGGAAGTTTAGCGGTATTATATTGTAATAATAATTACACTTTATCGGAAATGACATTTAACCCAAATTTTACCATAACAAATAGCTTAGCGAAAGCTTTAATAGAAATAGAAGCTTTAAAAGAGAATATTAAATATTTACCTATCAGCATTGTGTCGTTAAAAACACTTCGAGAAAGCGCTAAACTACAATCAGTTCATTATTCAACTGCTATTGAGGGTAATAAACTTAACCAAGATGAAGTAAATAAAGTTATAATTGGTAATAGGAATATTATTGGAAAACAAAAAGATGAGAATGAGATAAAAGGTTATTATCTTGCGCTAGAATATATAGAGAAAAATAGTAAAAATGTTATAACTGAAAATACCATAAAAACCATTCATTCATTAGTTGAATCCGAAGGAAGAAAAAAAGTCAAGCCTACAGAGTATCGAGATGGCCAAAATGTCATTAGAGATAGTCTAAGTGGTAAAATAGTATATATGCCTCCAGAGGCAAAAGATGTACCAATACTTATGGGAGAATTTGTTGAATACATTAATACCAATCTAGATATAATACCTGCACCAGTACTTGCAGCTATTGTTCACTATCAGTTTGTGACAATACATCCCTACTATGATGGTAATGGCAGAACGGCAAGACTTTTAACTAACCTTATTTTATATAAAAGGGATTATGATTTAAACGGTATTTATTCATTGGAAGAATATTATGCAAAAAATTTAAATGAATATTACAGCGCAATATCTATTGGTGGTCATCATAACTATTATTTTGGAAGAGTAGAGGCAGATATAACAGGCTGGATAGAATATTTTATTTTTGGTATGTTAAATAGTATAAAAAAAATAAAAGAACATATTGATAATCAATCAAACTCTGATATATATACTAAATATAGTAACAAAATACTCCGCTCTTTAACACCACAAGAAAGACTTATGCTAACACTTTTTGAAAATACAGACATCATAACAACGAATGATGTTGCAAAATTATTTAATTTTACACAAAGATCAGCAAGAAATTTAGTAAATAAAATGGTTAATAAAGATTTCTTAGAAGTTAAAGACGTTTCTAACAAAAATAGAAGTTATGGATTGAGTAATAAATTTGTTGGCAACGATATAAAACAATAAAAGAGAATATATAGAAACGAAGATTATTAATGATACCTTAAAGACAATAATCAGTTAATAAAACTATACAAAATTTCCGTTAAAAAATTAAAGTGTATGGTATATAAAACATATTTCTATCTTTTAATTAATATTAATTGATATTAAAAAATTCTCTAAAATTTTTGCCACACAATAATTAACCAACAAGATGATATTGATAATACAACCGTTAGAGTAATAGAAATATTGTGATGTAGTACAACGGACTAGGTATTATTAGAATAATAGTACCTAGTCACCTTACACATCAGAATTCATTTACTCCCATATTTCTCATAGCTTCTCTCTGGTTCTTTAGGGCTTGAGTGTTTTTATTTAATATATCTGCTTGAGTTAATTCATTTTGCATTTGGTTCTGTTGCATTAAGGCTTGTTGTTCTGCTTCCATCTTCTTCTTAAAGGTTTCTTCATCCAGTAAGAAATCACTGGAATTATAGATTGATGCTATCTTATCGGCTATCTTACTAAAGTCTATTTTCTTAATAACTTCCTGCTGACTTTCGGCTGGGGCTACACTTAAGACACTTGCCATAGTATTAATATAGCTTAATATGTTTTGTATTTCACTGTTCTTTTGTATTTGAGCTAGTTCACTGGTATATTCTATATCAAACCAATCTATGTTATTCTTTTCTAGATATTCAATAACATTATCCTTTTTATCATAAAAGCCTTCATCAAATAGGATATGATAACTATTATAGATAAGATTATTTAATAAATTTTGGAAATCTAAAGCATTAGCAAATAATATCTTATTCCTTATGTTACTTCTTATTTGGGTTTCGGTAGCAGTCATGCTGGACTTAGCATTAAAATCAAGAAATACATCAGTCTTTAGAGCAGTGGTTATGTTCTGCTGTAGCATAGGTATTAATACCTGTATAACAGTACTTATGTCTCCTGGTTGTATAACGGGGAATATAGGAGGGTTAGTGGTAGGGTTCTGGTCGTCTGATTTTAATACCAATGGTTTATTTCTATCTAGTTCTATTTTATTACCCGTTAATATATTCTCATAGATGGCAAGATATGGTTCTGTGATGTTCTCTATATTCTCTATAGCATCTCCTGTTATCTTATTTAGTAGTTCTATTTCTGATATTATATTAGCTGCTAAACCTTTACCATAGGTTTCACCGGTTTTAATGTTATCTCTTATTATCTTAATATGATTACGTTTAAAATATTCTTTTTTGTAAATGTATCTGTTATTAAAGTCTATAAATAAACCCACATAGTTGGTATTATAGATACCCTTCTTTGCTTCCTTTCTTTTTTCTGGATTGGTGGTAAAGATATAGGCTATTTCGTGGTTATTAAAGGTATGGTTCTTATATTCTTCTTTTATAATATCTGGTAACTTATTAAACTTATCTTCATTTAATATGTTGTTCTCCATACAAAAGGTTTCAACTATTCTTTTAGAGTTCCAATTATACTTTAGGAATATACTATTTATGTTACCATTCTTTCCCTCTAAAAAAGCACTGTTGTTTATGGAGTAGTTTATAAATTCTAAGTTAGAACTGCTAAAGTCTTCGGTTATATCTGAATTGGAATTATTCTTAAATACTCCCATACCTGCATTACCATAGGCAAAGTATTCTTTTATGGTCTTCTGTAAATTCTTTATAAAGTTACTATCCTTATTAAAGAACTGTTCCTTTAAAACAAAATTCACAAAACTTATATATTTCTCTAAATTGTTTTTAGATAGTATTAATCTCTTCTGTTCTCCATTTTCTGTTTCTAAAGTTTTGTTCTTTACTATCTCTTCTATCTTATCCTTAACCTTTAGTTTAAAAAAGTTACCATCTCCTATCAGTATACCCAACATACTATCACTGGATTGATTTAGGGATATGGTAGCTTGACTGTTATTTATCTCTATATCTGTTTTAATGTTATTCTGTCTTTCGTTGTTAAAGTATTTATTTAATCCACAATAGCTTGCTATCTTCTGCCATAATGCTTCATAGGTACTTCTTTGACTAAAGGCATCATTAAATCTCTTATGTAATTCTTCAATCTTCTCATCAGTATAGTATTCGGTCATAGGCTACTCCTTTTTATTTGTATTGTTATTATTGTTATCTTTAGTATTCTGATAAACTTGACTTATGCTATCTACACCTGTTTTAGTGGTAATGGTTACCAGAAAGGTTAATATGCTTGGTTGTATATTGGTATTTCTTACCACATAGATAAAGACTATTACCCAAGATAAAATAGTATTAGCAAATATAAGTATTATTCTACTGGATAGGTTACCATCTCTGTCTTTTATAAGGCTATTAATCATATATTTATTCTCCTATTAAAACGGTGCTTCCCTAAACATATTTCCATTAATTCTTATACTATCCAATTCTTTCTTTGTTTCTGCTCTTTCTATCTGCTTTATTACATAGTCATGTATATAGGTAGCATTTTGTATAAAGTCTTTAAAGTCTTCATCGGTTTCATTTATAGCATATATGGATAGGTTCTTATCTTTATATTGAGGATATTTACTGTAGAAATGATTTTCAAAGTTCTCTTCTAGAGATTTCAACATATCTTTTTTTAGTTCTTCTAGGTTATAGATAGTTTTAGTCTTTTTTATCATTATCTTTCTCCTCCCTTATACCAACCAATTTATCTTGATATTCCTTAATGGTAAGCTTATTTATTCTACAATAGTTAAGTAACTCTTCATGTTCTTCTTCCGTATAGGGCTTATAGACAAAAGGATAAGTCTCATTATCCTCTTGTGTTGTTGTTACTATTGTTGTTACTTTCTTAAACATTGTTGTTGGTATTGGTATTAAAGTTATCAATATCTATAGCTTCCAATTCTTCCCTTGTGTTAGCTTTAGTTATTTCTTCTTCTTTATTATCGCATATAGCTCTTACTCTATTAATGAATAAAGTCATTTCTTCTTTTCCATCTACTAAACCATTAGCTATGTTTAGTTGTTTAAAGATTGGATATTTAGCATAGATATGATTACTGCAGTTGGTTTTTAAATCACTTATTCGGTTTTGCTTCAAGATGGGGAAATTAATTCTTTCAAATTCCTCCTCTTCCTTTTTTAGCTCCTTTATCTCTTCTTCCGTTAGTTCTATACTTTCACCGTCAATGTTTTTATATAACTTCATAAGAATTCCTTCTATTAAAATATTTTATAGACTGAGACTTTTCCACCAGTAAAGGGATTACTAGAGGCCAATTTACTGGTAAAAATTAAAGACCTCATACCACCATAGTAGTTATTAAAGTAGCAATTGCAGTTAAAAAATGCTGAGTAAGTAGTTACCGGTAACATATATCTCCTGACTGTCATAAATATACGATTGCCAGACAATCTACCTAATTCAATTATAAAGGTTTCGTTGGTGGTAACAGCATCATCGTCATCATACTTAAGTCGAAATTCATTAGCACCTACATTACCCTCTGCATTGACTTCTGTTTGCATATAGCCACTCACAAGTTTTGAAAATATTCTTAAATTCGTATAGCTATAGTAGTTTAACGATTCAACACTGGTCTCGGTGCCTAATCTAATATATGGATAATTTCCACTTGTCTTTTGGGCAGTCTTCAAATCCTTTATTATAATAAGATGTCTAGAACTGCTGCCATTGGCATTGAGGTTATTAATTCTTATTTGGGTGTCTCCATTGGTTACGTTGAATTCATTGACCATTTGAAAGCCATGTATCAAATTAGATCCATCCACCTTTGCCATATTAGCTTCCAGAGCATTAAAGTCACCGGATATTTGCTGCCAAAACTCATCCTCCGTGTTTCCCATAGGTATATGACCCTGATTATTATCTACCTTTGAATAATAGATGTTAGTACTTGTATCCTCCTGTTGATGGAAGCAGAGGTCTCCTTTTAGGTAGCTTTTACCTTCAAGATAGCGGCATATGCTATCAATATCAAGAGTTTCACTTATGTAGTTACTTATACTGTCAATTGTTTTTGAAGGGGTCATAAACTTATTATCATTAGTTCCATCAATGGCCTCCTCTGCTGTAGCTTTTCTGGTATCCAGATAATCTTTCAGTTGTTTAGGATTAACATATTTCTTTATATCTTGTTCTGTCTCTACTTCTTCTGTTGTAGCTTGTCTATTATCAAGATAATCATTTATCTGTTTAGGATTGATGTACTTTTTAATATCTTCTGCTGTTGTTATCTCAGCATCTGTTGCTTGTCTATTATCTAGATAGTTACTTAATTGACTAGGGTTAATGTATTTCTTTATATCTTGTTCTGTCTCTACTTCTTCTGTTGTAGCTTGTCTATTATCAAGATAATCATTTATTTGTTTAGGATTGATGTACTTTTTAATATCTTCTGCTGTTGTTATCTCAGCATCTGTTGCTTGTCTATTATCTAGATAGTTACTTAATTGACTAGGGTTAATGTATTTCTTTATATCCTCTTCTGTCTCTACTTCTTCTGCTGTTGCTTGTCTGTTATCTAGATAATCATTTATCTGTTTAGGATTGATATACTTCTTAATATCTTCTGCTGTACTTATCTCCTCATCTGTTGCCTGTCTATTATCAATACAATAGCCTACCTGTTTAGGATTGATATACTTCTTTATATCCTGTTCTGTTTCTACTTCTTCATTTGTAGCTTGTCTATCATCTAGGGTTGTTTTAAGTTTAAGTGGTGTTATTACCTTATTGTCATTAGCTCCTGTCTTTGCTTCTTCTATTGTAGCTATTTTAAAAACTCTATAGCTTGTTTCCGTTCCTTGTTCTCTAGTTTCATCTGGGTTAGTAGTACTGGTATATAGTTCCCATTTATTACTTGTTTCATTATATTTAAGTGTTAGGGCAACTATCTTATCTTTATTAAGTTCTGGATTTAGATTTTTAATATTACTTTCATTAAGTGGTTTATCCTGGTCTATCAGACTTATATCTGTAAAGTCAAACTTTACAGCTCTAAAGAATTGCTCGTTTATCTCTTGTGCTATTATGGTTAACTTATCAAACATTTTGGTTAAGTTCATAGGGCTTATGGTCTGGAGAGACATAAAGTTAATCTGTTGGTTTATGGGTGTTTCCCTATAGATTACTATGGTATAACCTCTTTCTTGAGGTTTAGCTAAATTAAAATATCCACCATTGTAGTAATCAAATTTATTCTCTACATTGTAATCGTTACCATATTCTAGCTCTTTTATGTTACCTTCGGTATCTATTACTTTTATCTTTAAATCCTCTTTACTGTTTATAAAACATTCAAAGTTATAGCGGGTAGTAGTTCCATCACTTTCTATAACTTGCATTTTATAGCTGTTGTTTATGCTCATATGCCTCCCTATTGGTTATAATCGGTTAGTATGGTTATACTGTTGATATTGAACGGATAAGGTACATCCTGTACCAGATAGTAGTTTTTATTATGTTCCCACTTATCTGTTATATCAATTCTTACATCCATTTCCTGTAAAGTATAAGGTTCATTAAATCTTGCGTTCTCAAGAGTTAAATAGTTAATCTCTTTTAAATCAAAATAATCGGTTCCAAACTTTCCACCCCAACTATTATATAGTCTTACGTAGACCTTTAGTATATTCTTTTTAGCTATCATGGTATTGTAGCTGTCTATCATACCTCCTAAGTTCATAGTCTTTAGATAGCTGGTATAGTTATGACCTATTCGGAAACAACCGATATTAATACCCTGAGGTAGTTGTATCTTTCCATTTATTATTTCCATATCGGTGAAATAAAAACCATCTCCCACTATAGTCCATTTGCTGTTATTGGGATATAGGTTAGTATCTATATTATCCAATAGGTTTTTATTATAACTCCAATTAACTATTTGATTACTAAAGTTATTATCACTTAATACTCTTACCTGTAGTTCTCGGTTACTGTTCTTATCTCTTATCTCAAATAAAGTAAGGTTATCCCTATCTTCTAGCAGATAGGTTTTTAATGTTTCTGCATTCTCGGTAAAGATATTATCTGTTGCTCTTATAATTCCAAATATACCATATTCGGTTTCTTCTGTTTTAGTGAAGGTTAAGGGTTCATTGTGAAAGTAGTTGATTTGACTTGAATAGTCCAGATAATTGAAATCATTTATAACTTTCTTTAGATAATTATAATATAAATTATGTACTTCCCTATTATTGCTTACTGCTGTATAATACTCCTCTTCACTTTTTAGGATTATCTCACTACTTTTTCTTAAGATATTGTTATTACTGTCTATTAAAAATAGGTTAGTACCACTATCATATTTCTCTAAAGCTTCTATATATTCAATATCATCATAGGTATTTATCCTACCCCAAGCATAGAACATTTCACTGCTGGAATATAGGAGATAGTAAAGATTACCTTCCTCTGTTAGCACATAAACAAAGTCTTTACTATCTTCCTGATAACATATTTTCTTTATAGGTTCCTGTATTAGTTCAGGACATAATATATTTAGGTTTACCGATACAAAGGCATTTAAGTCCCAACTGTAAGTTAAGGCTTTTATTCTCTTTAGGGTACTATCCGTATATAATAAAGTAGTACCTACCACTATCGGTTCTTTTGGGCTACTTCCATCTTTAGATACGAGATTACAACCAAAGTTAAAAGGGGTTAACTGTCCGCTTTCGGTCTTTAGAATAGCTATACCTTGACTACTACCCAATACTAAACCAACTGTTGTTTCCTTTAGCCATAGTATCTTAAGCTTCAGTTCACTCAATACAAAGTTAAAACCATCTATATCAATTATGTCCTCATGGCTTTCTCGGTTTGTGGTGAACCTATTATAATAACCCTTATCACTAGCCCATATCTTGTTTATCTGTTTCTTAAAACCACCATAAACTAACCTCTGCTGATAGAAACAACAGCAACTGGGATTACCATCTATAGCTATAGGGTTCTCTGTTCCTGTTGCGGTATCAAATACAACATCTGCAAAAGTAAAGGTTATGGTTTTATTCGTACTGTTATAGGTTCTGGTTAGGGTTTTAGGTACATAGTCATTATGACAGAAATAGATCACATCAAAGTTTTGGGTGGTTTTAATTAGTGGTAGGTCTTCAAATCTATAGGGACAACTAAAGTATTTTGTTGTTCCGTTCTCTCTATAGAGTTCAACCCTATTGTTTGCAGTGGTAATCCATACACAAAATTTACTGGTATTATTGTTAGTTTCTTTTTTAAATTCTAGCAAATAGACCTGTTCCTGATTAAATACAAACTTTAAAAAGTAGCTGTTACCTTCTTCTTCATTCTTACCTACTATCTCATAACCTGTTCTTTTGGATAGAGAACCATTAAGATTAATATCAAAGTTTTCTAAATTCTTTAGGCCGTTAGAGAAAGCTGGTAAGTCTATCCTACCACTTAACTGTTGAGATATGATACCACTACTAAAGTTATTTCTTGGTATTGCCTGTCTCATTTCTTCCACCTGTAGTTCTTTACTATCTCAACTCCTATCTCTCTCAGGTTAGCAGTTCTTGCCTCTGATATTTTATTATTCTTTAGCTTAAAGAATAATTGAATTTTATTATCGTTATTCTGTAAATCAGCACAGATGTAGTAGGCCAATAGATAGCTTAAAGCTATGTTAAATTTTATTTCTCGTTCATATAGTTCCGTATCACTGCTAAGGTATTTAATGATTAAACCATTAGCAAGGTAACTATAGATATAGTTGCCTTCCAATAGTTCAAAGTTACCATTAAATACCTTAAGACAATCACTGGGTATACGATAGCCATAGAGATAAGATTTATTAATATTACTATTATTGTTATTGTTATTGTTTTCTGCTGTTTCTTCTGTTTTTACTTCCGTCAGGTCTTCTGCATTGACCTTTTTCTCTAGATTAAGTTTTATTCTTTTAATGGCAAATACGGGTTCTATTTCGGTTATGGCTTCTGCTTTAGCTATTTCAAACCATTTATGAATCAGTCTCTCGGTATCACTGCTGGGTTCAATGGAAATATCTATTATCTCTTTTTCTCTTAACAGAGATAAAGCTCTATTAATTATATCATTCTTACAATTTAAAGTATCCATAACTTTTTATCCCGTTGTTTATCTTTTATTATGTAGGTATGTTTTTGTTTATTAAGGGGGAAATGATAAGCGATAATATTCTTTATATTATATTATAGCAAAAAGGAAAAGTGTGACGGAGAGATAAAATATAATATATATATCCTATCAACGTTTAACCATATCCCCCCTAAACAAAGGCATTAAAAAGATATTTAGATATTCTCTATAAAGTTAATATCAGCTAAAATCTTTAATCCTGCTTTAGCAGTAGTAGCTGGTGTTTTAATCTTTAGAGCTATGAATAGCTGACCTCTATAAAAGGTAGTTTCGGTTTTGGATATTATATAATCTTCTAAAGTTCCGAATTTAATGCTTGCATCTAGACATTCGCTATTATCTAAAGCAGTTGTAAAGGCAATATCTTCCTTTAGAGCTGCTAAACCATCTATCTCTTCTTTAGCGCCATTCAATAGTATAACATCTGCCGTTAGTCCTGCTGCTGCTTCACTGGAGGATAACTTTAGGCTTTTTAATATGCTGTTATGGTTTACATTACCTATTAATATTATATCATCCTTAAGTTCTGTATCTTCTTTAGCTTGAGTAGTATAAATACTGCTTATATTTTTTACTTCTCTGGTTTTAATTCCATTTGTCATTTCGTTTAATATAGACATAGTTATTACTCCTCCTTATATGGTGGTTTTTATGATTTGTACCTTTTCTCCCTGTAGTCTTAAAGCATGTGCTCTTGCTACTACACTTATACCAGTAGATGCTACATAATCCTGTAGTCTTTCAATTCTTACTTCTATATCTACCATACCGAATTGAATAGCTTTTTCTGCTAGGGCTAAACATAACCTGGTACCACCTATTTCCTTTAGAACGGTATTATACTTTTTACCTACTCCACCTGTTCCATTATCAGAACCTGCAAAGTTGCTTATGAAATAGCAGCCTAACGTTTTTAGCATTGAGCCTTCTCTAAACTGATTATCAAGACTATTACTATAGTAATTGTTTATAAGTTTTTCTTCTTCCAAAAGTTTAGCTTCTTCATTCACTGTTTGAATTATAGTAATACCTTTTGTCACATAGTTATTACCAAAGTTTTTCTTCACCTGTTTTATGGTATTGAAGTTATAAATCGAGGTAGCATCAACAGTCTTTACTCCATCATCTTCTGCCTGAATAATTCTTCTTGGATCATTAGGTGACATACCTCCTACAACTACTGGTGCAATTGCCGCCTTAACTATTACTCTATCCTTAAGGTCATTAAGTGCATCACCAATTGCTGTGTATAATGCTGAGGTTGGGTCTGCTATGCTGTCTTTAATGTCTGCATTATCAAATATCCATGAGTTAGCCCATCTTTCTTTTGTAACCCATCTGTTATCGAATAGATAATCTTCGTATTGTACTCTGGCATTTCTTTCGTTAGCTTCCTTAAGATTAACTACACCAGCTCTTGTTATTCCCATTGTACGTCCATCAAAGGGAGAAGTAAATACAGCTGGGATATTAGCTAATAAACTTTCTTTTTTTCTAGCCAATTCCACAAGTGTCTTTTGGAATACAATCTTTAGATTATTTTCTATTGTGCCATTGACTGTCACTGTTCCATCCATAATAATTACCTTTCTTTTGTATAATTCAATTAATCTATATAATCATTACCAAAGGTTACTTATTTTTAGATGTTTACGAGGGAGAAACTACTCTGCAAAACTAATAACCTTTAATAAAAAGAAATTGTCCCGCAGTTGAGTCATTGACAGCGATTCGTTTCATAGCATCTCGTCGGCGTCACAATTACTGGCTCTATAGGGTCTTACATTTTCCGAAGAAAAATACCTATAACAATCTAGCTACTCACGAGTTAGTAATTTAACTAACTAATTGTAGTTATATTATAGCACAATTAAATTTATATTACAAGATATGTTAATATCTTCTAGTCTTGCGAATATATCATTTTATCATTTATTTTTATTCTAAATTAGAATTATTATTTGTTATTTAATAATAATTCTAATTAATATTTTTTTATTTCTCTTTCTCCTTTTCTCTCTTCTTCTTTTTCTTCTTGGTTTCTTCACTATCATAGAGGTCAAATTTACTATCATAGTACCTATTAAAGAATATGTTATAGTAAGCTTGTGATGGTAATCCGGTTATGGTACCTAACGTATTAAAGATAAAGTTCTTATAGTTCTTAAAGTTAAAGGTTAGGTCTACTGCTACCGATTGACCTAATAGTGATAAAGGTAAGAATGAATATAATACTGAGGTCATAAATTGTGCGGTATATTCCCACCACTTCTTATCCTTCTTACCATAGATATTATTAATTAATCCTTGCACCAGTGTCATAGCAAAAGGTAGGGTTACATGGTAAAGCATTGTTCTCTTTAGTATTCTATTACTACTATCCTCCTTATTGATATATCTTATGATATCTCTTATGGACTTCTGCAGATATTGAGCGTCTTGACTTCTAAACATACCTGATAACCTATTAAATAAACCTGTTCTTAATTTTGCTTTAGGTTTTAGACTACTGTAATCCGACTGTTGTGTTTCCACCGTTTGCCTTTCAAAGTCAAGGATTGCATTCTTTTCGGTCATTTTATTATTCTTAAGTTGGGTCTGTATTCGTGCATATCCTCCATAAATGACTGATAATATATCTCCAATTTCTGTTAAGGTGTGATTAGATAACTTCTTTAATGTTTCATTTGGTAGTAGCTTCCTTAGGTTATCGGTTATGCTAGCATTAATATCCTTTGCTTTAGCTAGGGTTGGGTTAGTATCTGCTAACTTACTATTAGATAAGGCATCAATTATATCTTGATATTGGTTATTATCAAACCTTGTTTTAATGTAAGGGCTTTTTTCAAGCATATAGTTTAATGTTTCTTTTGGATGTCTTAAACCATTTATATAGTTATCCATAAAGTCAGTTCTATCTATATCCTCCATATAGGATAAGGTAGAGGTAATTTGTTTTAGGAATACACTTGGGGTATTGGTTACACTCTTAGCCCAATTACCTACGAAATAGGACATAGTTTTCTCTATGTTATCATCTTGGGCTTTATAGCCATATTTAAGCTCATCTATAAATCCATTTATAGAGTTATAGATATCTTGACCTTTATTATCTACAATAGCCTGTTTTATGGTAGGGCTATTAAACACATTATTAAAGTTATTTAGTTCTACCGCTATGGTTTTAGTAAACTCCGTTTGTCTTATGTGTTTTAGTGCCAGTAGTATAGGGTTATTATTAAGGTTAGGTATGGCGTCTTTACTTCTACTTTCTACGGCTGACACTTTTAGTTGATTATTTCTATTGTTATTTAAAGTTAACATATCAAATATACTGGTTTCATCCTGGTGGAAACTTACTCTTGGGAAATAGTTTTCTATTTGTCCTATATCCTTATTAAATTCTAGTACATAATAAACATTTAATTCATCTCTATCCTGTACGCTCTTATAGATGGTATCAGCCATAGCATAAAAGTCTTTTGTTTGCTGCTGTAACAATCCATTTAATGCTTCTACCTGTTTCTCTCCATAGTATCTGTTGATAAGTGCTGCCGTTTCTTTATTCTTACTCTGCAGATAGTAATACATTAGTCCCCAAGTATCTATGCTATAGGGTACTATGGTATTATAATATTTCTTTTGGTTATCACCCAATATATTACTATTGGCATATTTGGTTTTATTAATTATCTCTTCCAGCCTTCCAAACTCATACTCCGATAGGTTATAGTTATAGGTGTTTATACCTCCTCCTTTTTTAGCTCTTGTTTCCAGAGATTTTAAAAATCTTATATCTATTGTATCATCATTCTTAGCTTCCAGTTCTACCAGTAATTTATCTCTTAAAGCTTCCAGTGTTCCCCTTAGTCTTACCTGTCTATAGCTATCATTACCTTCATCATCGGTTCTAAATACCTCCAATTCCATAAGAGGTTTAGAATATTCATTTAGTAGTTCTTCTATATTAGTATTTCCTCCTATAGCTTCAAATATACCATTAAACAGATTATCGGTTTTAGCTTTAGTGTTTACTCGGTAAGCTGTTTCTGTTGGTATAAAGTCAAACTTATCAGCTAGTTTTTTACCTCCTACGTATTCCAATAGTGTTGGTAGATTACCCAAATGAGCTACCATATCTGCTCCTAAATTAGATTTACCTCTACCTACCTTTGAACTGTTTATAAGAGCTAATGCTTCTTGTTTATCAGCTATTATTCTTTCTAGTCTTTCTCTCTTTACTTCATTCTGTTTGTCTCTACTGTCTTCTATGAATTTACCTAAGCTATTCAATATTTCCATCTGCTGTTGTGGTAGAATATCAACTGCTGGTGTAGACCTAAAAAATAATAGGTCTCTTTTTATTTGATATTCCACTTCGTTATCTTTATTGGTTCCATTCTTTCTCTGTTTGGTTAGTTCAATTAGTTCTTCTCCTGCTTTACGCATAGATAACTTATTATATTCTTTTAGTTTCTTTATGAGGTTACTATCTTTATATAAGACATCCCCATATAGTTTACCTGTAGTTTTAGAAAAGTGTACCGTATGCTGTAGTAATCCGTTTATGGTATTCTGGATATTCTTCTTTAGTTCTACCGCTTTATTTCTATTAATCTCTTTTAGAATAAAGCTAGGATTATTATTATGTCTTTTGGTGGTATTGATTATCTTATTTAATGTTTCCTGTTCTATAGATAGATTATTTTTATTAAGCAGTTGGTTTATGCTGCTTTTAATATTATCAATATTTTTCGCGAAAATATCATTATTATTGGCATTTTCTACAGGTTCTGCATTATTATTAGTTTCGCTATTGTTATTGTTGTTTACTGTCTTTATCAGTTCATCGTAGTTAATATTATTCAGCAATTCTTTTGTAACTTCATTATGAGCTTCTTTATTATTATTGTTAATGGCATTCAGTAGTTTATTTAGGGTAGTGGTATCTCCCAATGCACTGGCATTCTCCATAATCAGCTTTAGGTTTTCTGGGGTTATACCTATTGTATTTTTAAATTCTTCATTAAATTTGTTGTTATTCTCTACGGTATTCCTTAAACGGTTTATGGTATCCTGTGCATAATCCCAATAGTCCTTATATCTGTCTCGGTTTAGTTCCGCTTTCCTTAAGGCTCTACTCTGTTGGTCTAGAGTTTTAATCAGGTCACCTATAGCTTTATTTAATGTTTTTTGTTTAAAGTTTATCAGTTCCTCATAATCTTTAGTACTTAGATAATAGTCTTTCTGTTCTTCTGCTATGTCTTCTTTATTACCTATTCTTTCTTCATAATTAGTTAGTAGTTCTTTTATATTCTCAAAAGGTTTATAGTAGTCCTTTAGTTTTTCCAGTAGTTCACCATCATAACCTTGTCTTGCTGCTTCTTCTAGTAGTTCAAGTCTACTATTATTTATTTTATCTAGTATTTTATTCCTAAATTCTTCTTCTTCCTTTAGGGTTTTATCCCATAGCTTATCGGTGGTATTATATATATCTCTTACATAAGCCTTTTGTTCTTCCGTTAGGTTATTATTACTATCGCTTAAATCTTCAATAGAACCATAACCATAGGCATAATCCTGATATTTAAGCTCTTTCTCTATATTATACTTTCTTTGTCTTAGGTCGTCATATCTTTTTAGTAATTGCTGCTTTTCTATATCTGTTTTGTTCTTCTGTTCTGTCGTTATCTCATTTAGAGCTTTACGCAAAAGATTTAATTCACTTCTGGTAAACCTCATAAGTTGTTTTGTGGTGGTTAGTCTATCAGATTTTATATTATCATCATAGGTTGTTACATTATGGGTTGGGGCTTCTAGTTCTGCTATTATATCTTTTATTCTTTCATTTATAGCCTTCTGTAAATCTTCATTGGTTTCGGTTGACTGATTTAAAATGAGACTTGTTAAATCGTCATTATTTTCTATGGCATTTATTCCAATGTCTTTTGTGTCATTTGTTACATTTTCTTGTTTGTCTTTTGTGTTATTATCTTTGTCATCATCATCTCCATAAACCCAATTACTGTATCTATCTGGATTGTATAGATACTTATCAAAAAACTCATACATTTGGTTATTATTTACATCAATACCTAAGTCTTCACTACTCTTATATATTCTTTCCAAAAATCCCCTAAAGTAATCAAATACTTCTTTCAAATAACTGTTGTTACTTTTTCCGCTTCTTACATATAGTTCAAACCCTCTGGCAAATCTTTCATGCAGCATTGTAGCTGGGTCTTTTGTTAATTCACTAGCAGTCCAATTCTTTACTTCTTCAATCTGTTGTTCTGCTATTATATTACCTTCTTCTGCAAAAGTTTGAGTTATCTTAAGGAAATAATGAGCTGTTTCATGTAATAGGGTTGATTGGTCTGCTTTATTACTGAATAGTTCTACAATAGCTTTAGCTCCATTTAAAAAGTTTATTCTGCCTTTAGGGTTATTGTCTTCTTTAAAGGGGGTGTTATTGGTATTGTTGTTGTTATCTGTGGTTGTGGTTTCTGGTGTTGGGGTTATGTTTTTCTCTTGGGTAGGATAACCAAAAAGCTCCTTTGCTTCGGTTATTATTTCTTTTATGTTTTTACTATCCCTTTGGTCGTTCCGTTTGTGTATTATATCTCCCTGCTTCTCCAACCATTTATTAATGTCCTTATAGGTTGATAACTTTTGAGCCTTTTCCACATAGTTTAACTTCTCTCCCGATAAGGTTACAAGTTTACCAACAAAATTTATTGTGAGATTTTTATTTTTTTCATCAAAATAATAGTCAAAAAATTTATTATTCACTATACAATTATGCACATAGTCCCAATCCTTAGAGGTAAAGGAATTATCTGAGTTGCTAATGGTATTGCTGTCTATTATTATATTATTGTTAGCTTCTAAAACATAGGGGATATTGTTGCTGTTCTTTTGGTTTTTGTTTAGGTTTATATATTCCTCTATACTTAGATTATTATTAACATTATCACTTTGGTTATAACTTGATACCTTATATCCTATCAATTCCTTTGCTTCTGCTATTATATCATTTATGGTTTTAGCTTTCTTTTGGTCGTTGTAGCTATCTACTATATCCTTATGTTCTTCTTGCCATTTCTCAAATGCTTTGTAGTTAGGTAATTTCTGAGCTGTTTCCAAATAGTTAAAGTTCTCTCCCGATAGGGTTATTAGTACATTCTCTAAATCTATTATTAGCTTTCTGTTGTTCTTATCAAAGTAGTAATCTTCAAAAACATTATTCTTTAAACTATTCTGTATATAACCCCATTCCATAGGAGTAAAAGAATTTTTAGATTTCTTGGAATAGTTACTGAATACTGTTTTAGTATTCTTGAGGGTATTGGTATCTATTGTTATATTGTTATTCTGGTCTAAAACATAAGGATTATAGTTAGCTATGTTTGTACTCTGTTGGTTTTTATTCAGATTATAGTCTGTTATATAGTCTTCTAGGGTTGTATTGTTGTTAATGTTAATATTATTAGCATTAGTACCATTGCTATTATTAATATTAATATTAGCATTGGTCTCATTATTTCCATTTAAGCCTGTATCATTTTCTATTAGATTAAAATCTATAGACATCTTATTGGCTATATCATATCTTATCTATTAACTCCATAGTTTAAGGCATTCTGACTAAAGAAAGCATCATATATCTTTATGAGGTTATTAGCTTCTGTTTCATTGTTATTGTTTACTTTTAGTAATTTATCTTTTAGTTCTAATAGTTTATTAGCCCTCTTTCCTAAAAAATTTTCCACAAAAAACAAAGATTACAAAAAAGACAATAACTTTTAATGTTTTTAATAGGAGACGTATTGAAATACGTTTCCGTTATTAAAAATATTAATAAGTTAGAAGTATTTTGCAGTAATGTTTGGAGTTTTGTGGAAAATTTACTAGAGAATACAATTTTTTAGGAAAGAGGGCTGGGATATCTTTCTTTACTTAGCTTATCTTCCTTATCAAATATAGATTGAGCTAAATTATCAATCTTAGTTTCGGATAGATTATCAATTACCTCATTATAGTTATTAGCATCTAAACTGTTATTTACTATTATATTTGGATTTCTATTGAATATATTAGAGAAATAGTTTTTTAATGCTGTTCTGTTAATACTTATGGTTTCTTTACCATTAGGGTTTTGGGTGAAGGCATTAGATACTCCTCTTATTAATCCTCCTGCCACATAGATATTAACGGTAGATAAAGCAAAATTACGAGGTTCAAGATATTCTGCTATAGCTTGGCTTAGGGTAGTATCAGGGTCATTGGCTTTCATAAGGTGGTTCATGGTTAAGCCAA
This sequence comes from uncultured Rickettsiales bacterium, assembly GCA_948744995.1. Lineage (GTDB taxonomy): Bacteria > Pseudomonadota > Alphaproteobacteria > Rickettsiales > UBA1997 > CALXRO01. Next base: position 18,054 of record CAPZCD010000011.1, read on the forward strand.
ATAATTCCTCTAGGTGTTCTGTTCCTATAGAGTGTAATGGTGTTCCTGCTATAGCTGGAATATCATTTATCTTCTTTAGTACTTTTACCATAGCACTATTTCTTACGGAGGCTGGTACGTGTAAAAAGTCTAGTAGTGTACTTACCATAGGATTAATACTATCAATGATAGGGTCTACTGCTCTTTCGCTTAGGGCTTCATTATACTGCTCTACATTGTCCTGATAGTTTAAAAAGTCTTCCATCTTCTGTGTTATGGATTGTATATATAGACCTCCCTTATCACTATATTCCAACTGTCTGTTATTTCTTTTTTCTCTTAATCTACTTTCTTTATTAGTAGTTAACAGATTAGGATTAGCAAATAATGTATCTCCCACATAGGTGCCTACTCTATCCATAAGATGAGTTCTTACTAAAGTATCAACTCCTGCTTTAGTAGCAGTTAACCCTGCAAACTTTAAAGCTTTTACTCCATAGTTTAAAGTTTTATAAGACTTTCTGGCTTGATTAAATTTATTTGCTATCTTTAGTAATTTAGAACCAACTAAAACAGTGGTGCTTAATCCTCCCGTTACCGTACCTAAAGCTAACAGAGCTTTATCAACAGCATAATCACTTATGGCTACGGAAGCTATAGCCATAAGATTATTCTTTGTATTCTCCTTAATTCCCGTAAAAGCTTCTGCTCTAAAGGCTACACCTCTCCTTTGGATAGAATAGTTTATATACTTTCTATACCATAGAGCTTCCTCTTCTTCTTTAGTTATATTCTTTCCTTGTTTTATCTTTAGCAGAGCACTTTCCACCAATGGTTCCTGTTTCTTCTTTATACCTTCCAGATAGGTTAATTCATTTATACCAATGGTATCCTGATAGTCTATATCTTCTCGGATGTTATCGGGTATATTATGAGCTAAAGCCTGCATTCTTTTGGTTAGGGCTTTATTGAGAGAATAATAATTGGTTCTTACTTCATTTATTTCTTTATTCCATTCCTCATCGGTCATATGTCTATAGTTAATATCACATTATTCCTTATTAATTCTAGTTCATGACTGGTATAGTTATCTTTAAGAGTTTCTTCTTTTGTGAATTGTTTAGGTATTATTATTTGTTCTTCATTATTGTTGTTTCTGATATAGATATTATCCATATCTTCTGTTATGAATTCATTACCTGTTAAGGTTAATTGTTTTTGATTGTTATCTTTATCTCTATAGGTTACTATACCTTTAGTTCCATTCTTTAGGATATTATTAGCACTGTTGTATTGGGAAGCTTTTAGATATTCTAATTCTTTATTGTTATTGTTATTATTATCTTCTTTTAATGTTATGAGATTAGCAAAAGGGCTATTTCTTATTTGTTCTAGGTTTTTATTAGCTGTTTCTATAGTTCTTATACTTTCTTCTGTTTCTATAAAAGGATTATCAGTAAGTTTTAATCTTTCTCGGGTTTGTTGCATTAACTCATTTACATTTGTCTCTGCTTCTGTCTTTTGTTTTTCTCTACTGAAAAAGTCTTTTACTGCTAAAGGGGCATTAATGAATATATCTTTTGCAAATTCTTTTGTACTATCCACAAAGCCTAAACCTTCTCCCTCAGACATGGTGGTATTGTTTATGGTTTCAGTATCAAGTAGTGATTTGTTTTTATTTTTATTATTATATTCCATAAAGGCCTCTTTAGCAGTAGTGAATTACTTATTAATAACTTTTTAATATATATGAAAAACATTTATTACGATTGTTCGCTTTAATCTTTTATATCAAAACTACTTAAAAGAGCCCCTTTGGAAATAAGTCATGGTTTCCAAAAGGATAAAACACAGCCATAATTTACCTGTGATAAACTATGATAACACTGCGAATTATCGGTTATTATTATAGAATATTGCTTTGATTTTTGCAATAAATATTTTTATTTATTTATTGCTTTATTACTTATTTATATCATTTGTAATTTAATAGTTTATTATTTACTTCTTAAACCTCTCTTCTCTTATCTTAGCGAAGCCTTTAGAGGTTATTATTTCTGATAGGATTAGGGGGTAGGTACTTGGTTCAAAAGTCTTTGCAGCTATTAGGGCTACAAGTTCTATCTCTTCCGGTGTTTCCAAAAGTCCTATTTCTCCATTGGTTATTTCTTTTACCTTCTTAAATCTTTTTTCTATTTCAATCTTTTCTTCAGGGGTTAATTTGGCAAGAGCTTCTTTTTTAAATTCTTCTTCCATTAATTTTAATAATTTTTCTCTTTCTTGTTCTTGTGGTGTTTGTTGTAGTTGTTGTTCTTGTTCCAATTGTTGTATATATTCTTGTTCTTCCTGTTCTTCTTCTTGTCTTAATCGTTCTAGTTGTTGTTTATATTTCTCTTCGTTTGTGCGTCTTCTTCTTTCATCATAGTAGTATCTTCCATATACCTTTTCCCATTGTCTGATATTCATATCTCGGCAATTACCATAATCTACTTCCCCACAATAGTAAAACTTTTTAAATAGGTCATTTTTTAATACATGTTTATCTTTTCTTGCTTTATATTCATTATCTACTTCTTCCTTATAATCTGCATAGCTGTTTTTTTGTTCTACTCCATCCATATGGGTAATGGCAGCATATTCATTATATTCTATACTACCATTTACCATAAGACCATCTTCAAACATTTTCTTTAGTTCTTTCTTTCGGTTATACCTTTTATAGAGAAAATCTATTAATTCTTCTCGAGTTTCAAAGCCGTATTGTTTTACCGCTCTACTACTGGTATCTCTTGAGCGTATATATTCTAAAAATTCTTTATCTCTTCTATAGGGGGAATTAAGGTTATATTCTGAACCTCCTAAATTGTACTTTCTTCTTATGGGTACTCTACCTCTGATAAACTCCCTTAGTTCATATCTGTATCTTAAAAAAGCTATTAGTTCACCTCTGGTTTCACAACCATGTCTCTTCATAGCTACTGTACTGGTATCTTTGGATTGTATATATTCTATAAAATCTTTATCATACTTATAGGGAAAGTCTTCCCTAAATTCCTCTATGGTTGGATAACCTCTGGTAAAGTCATACTGTAGTATT
>CAPZCD010000011.1:21139-22089 GCA_948744995.1 uncultured Rickettsiales bacterium
TTCCCTAAATTCCTCTATGGTTGGATAACCTCTGGTAAAGTCATACTGTAGTATTTCTTGGTAGTCTATTTTATTTTGATTATTATTGTTATTAATACTACTGTTGTTATTATTACTGCTATTATTGTTCTCCGTCATAAGTAAACCCCTTTTTTTGTATATTAATATAATTTTTTTGTCTTTATTCTTTATTAGTGTGTTTATATATAATTATATGTGTGTGTATATTAGTGTATAATATATTACTATGGTCTTTATAAATGTAAATTACTGTTGAATATCTAATAAATTTATGCTATAATATGGATAACTGTAATAGATAAACGTGAGAAAATGGAGACTTTTATAAATGACTATATAACAAAAGAAAGGTTAAAACCTTATTTAAGAAAAACAAATTATAATCTTAAGAAAGCTTTAAAGCTTTATGAGATTAATATAAACTATAGTTCTGAACTGTATAAACTATTATCAATATTAGAAATATCTTTAAGGAATTTAGTTAATAAAAGGTGTATAGATTTATTTGGATATGATTGGTTAACAAATATAAAGTGGGATATACATTATATAATGATAGATAAAGTAATAAGGAATAGAACAACTACAGAAAAAACAAGGTTAGAGATGGAAAAGATTTTTTCCGTTCAAGAGGATATACTAAAAGATACCATAGATAGATTAAAAGAAGAGGATAAACCCATAACTAATGATTATATAGTATCAAGGTCTATATTTAGTTTTTGGACTAGGTTATTTAATAAGGCTTATGAAAATATTTTATGGGATAAATCATTAACAAATATATTTAGTAGACAATTTACTAGGAATAAAATAGAACACATACTTAATGAGTTTAGATGGTTAAGGAATAGAATAGCTCATAATGGCTGTGTTATAGATATGAAATATAGCCCTGAAAATTATTATAATAAAATACTTAATCTTTT
>CAPZCD010000012.1 GCA_948744995.1 uncultured Rickettsiales bacterium
TTTTCAATATATTTTGGCTTTAAAAAAGTAGAATTGAATTAAATATTTTAAATATCAAGTGAAAGTGGTGAGTAGTCCTCATGTTAATTTATAATTGCTAATATCTACATATCACCTTAAGTGTCTTTAACAGATTTATCTTTTTTATATAATTCCACAAATACTTCTACAACATCACAAACTTACCTTTATCTCCACATCCCTATTTAAATCTACATTCAGAACAAAACCAAGAGAAATTAAAGTCGTCGCCGTTATACTTCCACCATATGAAAATAAAGGCAACGGCGTTCCAACTACCGGTAATATTCCGGTAATCATACCTATATTTATAAAAAAATGACAAAAAAGATTAATAAAAATTCCACCTACTATAACTCTACCAAAAGTGTGACCACAATTCGCTATTATATAAATTAACATTGCAAAAAGAGCCACATATAAAGATACAACAGCTACACTACCTATAAATCCAAACTCTTCACAAAGTATAGTAAATATAAAATCAGTGTGTTTTTCCGGCAAAAATTTCAACTGTCCCTGCGTTCCTTTTAGGAAACCTTTTCCCCATATACCACCTGAACCTATAGCTATTTTTGATTGCATTATATTATATCCGCTGTTTAGTGGATCACTATCAGGATTGAGAAAAGTCATAACTCTTTGTTTTTGATAGTCATGCAAAACAAATTTCCAGGCTATTGGAACTAAAGCTAGAGCTATTACAAAGCATATAACAAATTTTTTTATTCCGACCCCAATAAAAAACAATATTGAAACCATAATCGCACTCAATATGAGAGCAGTCCCTAAATTTGGTTGTTTTAGTATCAACAAGCATGGAACTATAAACATTACTAGCGGTGCTATAAGTTTTTTATTACTATCCAATTCAGTTAAGCTGCTTTGGAAAAAGTACCTAGCCAAAGCTAGAATTAAGCCCATCTTCATAAACTCTGAAGGTTGTATTCTTATAAAGCCGAGATTAATCCATCGAGTGGCTCCCATGGAATTATGTCCTATGATAGCTACGAGTAATAACAATAGCAGCGTGAAAAAATATATAACATATGAATTTTTAAACCAAAAATTTATATCGGTTACAGCTATAGCTATAGAAATAGGAAAGAAAAATAAAAAATACATTAACTGTCTTATAGGCCAAGCTTTTATGCTTCCATTACTTGCTGAGTAGAGTGTAGATATACCTATTGTAAATAACGTAACAAATATAAATATTAAATTTTTATTTATTCTATCTAATTTATCAATTAGCAGTTCTTTTGAAAATTCGTAGGCCATGTCTTTAGTTCTCCAATCTCTTTATATCCACTATATACTGCTGTATTCTTTTCTTACTATACTTAACACAGAGCGAATATGCCGTTTCACCGTCCAGGTCTTTCACATTTACATCTGCTCCAAATTTCAATAAAAATATAGATATTTTATCATCAGAATATTTTAAGGAATATAAAAGTGGTGTATCTCCAATATCATTACCAATATTTATATCAGCGCCACTGCTTAACAGTAACTGAACCATCTTTAAATCCTTATTTTTTATAGCTATATGCAATGGTGTGTTTCCTTTAGAGTCGCGTTTATTTATAGAGACTCCACTATATATCATATATCTAACCAAAGTATACCTGGAATTTTCAACACAAAATACAAACGCCGTTCTATTCGCATCTACCATAAAATCCGGATTTTGTGTTTGTTCCACAATACTTCTAAGAATAGCTAAATCATCTGCAATAATGGCTTTTTTAGTAATATCTTGTATATCACTGGCAGTTATTATCGTTGGTATGTGTTTATTTTCTTCACTTCTTTTATAGGTCATTATTTCTTCCGGTATATCGGAGGTATTAAAATCAACCAGATTTTTTTCAACAACATATAAAACTGGTATATCTGATTCACTGTTCGCCCCTTCTTTTTTTATGGTAGTTTGATTATTTATGAGATTTTTATACTCCTTAGAGAATAAAAATTCTTCCGATACACCGGTATCAGTTATGTTATAAATGTCATTGTATATATTTTGCCTTATACTGTTGTAATCCCCGCTGGTTGAATTTTTGTCAGCTTCCTTATCTTCTTCTTTTGCAGTTCTATCATCCTTAGTTCCTACATCCACTTTTTTATTTTTCTCTATTTCTGATTGTTTTTTATTGTTGGTATCTTCTTTATCTTTTATTACTTCTGTTTGTTTTTCTTCTTTATTTTCTACTTTTTTTACACTTTTTTCATCTTTTTTCTCTTTTTTTACCTCATTTTTAACCTTTCTTGATGGTTTTTCTTCCTCTTCCTCCTGTTCGTCCTCCAGAAAAACATCAAAATCATCATCTTCTACGACATTATCAGTTCCTTTCCTTAGCTCCTCTTCATTAAATAACTTTTTTTTAAATTCATTAATATCATCATTTTGTTCTGCCTCTTTAGCCTGCTGTTTTGCACCGTTATTATTTTGTTGTTCCGGCGCTTTCATCTGTTCTTGTACTTTTTCAACTTGTTGTTTCGCATTATTATTTTGTTGTTCCGGCGCTTTCATCTGTTCTTGTACTTTTTCAGCCTGCTGTTCTCCTTCTTTAATTTGTTCTTTCGGTTCCTTATTCTGTATTTCTTTATTTGATTGTCCTATTTCTTCTGTTTCTGCTTTTTGTACCGTTTTCTCAATCTGCTCCTCTGTTCCTTCATTTTGTTGTCCTATTTCTTCTTCAACAATTTTTGTTTCTTCAGGTTTAACAGCATTATTATCCTCACCAAAGGCGGAAAAACTCATAAATATTAGTATTAAGAAATGGAAAAATACCATTTAGTTAGTTGATTTTTATACACCGTAACATACCATCGCCTAATATAAAATCAAGCTTCAATTATACAGATGGGATTTCTAAAATCTACAGTCACAGTTAGTTTTTTTACACTATTATCAAGAGTTTTTGGCTTTATAAGAGATGTATTTTTTGCAAAGTATCTCGGCGCCGGTCTACTATCGGATGTATTCTTAACTTCCTTTAAGTTACCAAATTTTTTCAGAGATATATTCGCCGAAGGGGCGTTTAATGCTGCGTTCGTTCCAATATTCTCAACCCAAATAGTTAATACTGACAAAGAATCCGTCATAAAATTTTCAAGAAATATTTTTTCATTACTATTATATTCACTTCTGCTAATTACCTTAGTATTTGAGATATTTATGCCAAAAGTGATAACCCTAATAGCTGCCGGTTTTACCAATAATCCGTACAAATTCAAACTAACTGTGACACTGTCTCGAATTATGTTTCCATATCTGATTTTTATTTCACTTGTCAGCTTTATGTGTGGAATATTGAACTCATATGGAAAATTTGCCGTAGCATCGGTAAATCCCATAATACTTAACATAATTTTCATAGTTGCATCGATATTATCAGTATACCTAAACAAAAATATAGCATTTGTACTTTCCTATGCTGTTCTGATTGGGGGGCTAATTCAACTGCTTTGGCTCCTATTTTTTACTATCAAAAGAGGTATTATACTTTATCCGGTATATCCAAGACTGGATGATATAACCAGAAAATTTCTAAATAATTTCTCTTCCGGTTTAGTTAGCTGTGGTATAGTTCAAATAAATTCCCTAGTAGATTCCATAATAGCGGCTAGAATACCTGGCGCAATATCATATCTATACTATAGCGAAAGATTGATGCAACTACCGGTATCACTAATAGGTGTTGCCTTAAGTACAGCCATAATGCCACTACTATCAAAAAAAATTGAAAAAAAAGATAGTGATACCAACGAAACACAGGAAAATGCAATTTTATTTGCACTTTTTCTTGGTTTGCCTTGTGCTATAGGTTTAGGTATACTATCACATTCGGTAATATCTACACTTTTTGAAAGAGGTGAATTTGGTGCTATAGCCTCAGAAAATGTGAGTAGATGTCTAAAAATTTATTCATCGGCAATACCTAGTTTTATAGTTTCAAAAATTTTGCAGACGATATTTTACTCTGGCAAAGATACTAGAACCCCAATGATAGCCTCCTTTATATCACTTATTACAAATATTGTATTCAACCTAATATTTGTTCGCTACTACGGATTTATGGGAATAGTAATATCAAGTATTATTTCAAGTTATATAAACTTGATTATTTTATTATATATTTTAATAAAAGATAGAAAACTTGAATTTACAACAAAATTCTACGTATCGTTTGCTAAAATTATTTACGTTTGTATATTTATGCTTATGGCTCTACTTATATGTAATAAATATATTCAACTTAGGACTTCTCTCAAACTTTTTTTATCAATTTTTGTTGCCGGTTCTCTCTATTTAAGTATTTCTTACGGGCTTAAGGTGGTGGATTTTGAGAAATTTTTATGACAAAGTATATGATATAGGTATAGTACATAACTTATGATAGAACACATAAAAAAACTCGTATCGATTCCGAGTTTTACCAATAATTTTGATGCAGTAGACGAGTGTTTTAGAATATGTAAAGAAATGGTATTAGATAGCACATTCATCTTTGAGAAAAAAATAAACAATTATAAATCTATTTTATTTTCGAATTGTAACAGCCTAAATCTTGACGTCTTAAGCGTATGCCATATAGACGTATATAAATCGGAAAAATATGAAATGACAGAAGCTACAGATAAAATATTTGGACGAGGTGTTTTTGATATGAAATCTTTTGTGGTTAGTAACCTAACTAATCTAAATAGAATTATAGAAACTAAAAATAAAGTAAAACATGGTGTTTTAGTTACATCTGATGAAGAAATTGGTGGAGAAAATGGGGCAAAATTTTGGGCTAACAACAAAAACTTAAAGACAAAAATTGTCTTAGATAGTGACAGTGGCTACAATTTATCTACTGTAATTGAAACAAATCTGGGAGCCATCACCATCAAATTATTAGGTAATAAACAAAATATAAATAAAACAATAGAAACAATAAAAAAAGAGTTCGGCAGCTTCTATTGTGAAGATTTTGGCGATGAAATAGATATGAATTTTGATGATTTTGATATAATTAACCATCTGAATAGTTGTATGTCGGATAATGTAAAATTTAAGGTGTTGATGTTTAATAGTTGTACTAAGAATGATATAAATGATAGATATCATAAACTTTATAATAAAATAGCTAAAAATAATGGTATAAATATTCAATATAAAGTAATTTCTGCAACTAATGACTCCAGATACTTCGCTGAAAGGGGTGTAAATATAATATCTAATCAGGCTACTGGTGGAAATAATCATAAAGATGGTGAATGGTTGGATAAAAATAGTTTTTTTATCTTTAATAAAATACAATATGAGTTTTTGGAAAGCTTTAATGATTAAATTTGATAAATGGAATTTTTGTCAAAAAATTCTTTATGGTATTATATATAATAATATTATACATCTAATATTTTAGAAAAAATATTGCTAAGTAGTGTATAGCTGGGGAGCTAAATTATTCCTGTTGAATATTAAAAAAATTGATTTACATAATTATATGTTAATTAATATATTTAAAACATGAAAAAGTACTTCATAACAGGAACAAATACTGATGTAGGAAAAACTATAATCAGCGCAATATTGTGTGAAAATTTACAAGCAGAATATTTTAAACCAATTCAAACCGGCTCGGAAGAAATACTAGATTCAGAAACAATCTCAAAATTAACAGATGCAAAAACATACAAAAATTCCTACAAGTTAAAAATTCCAGCATCACCAGCATTTGCTGCAAGTAAAGAGAGTATAGAAATAGATTTTCAAAATATAAAACTACCAAAAACTGATAAAAATTTAATAGTTGAAGGAGCGGGAGGTTGCATGGTTCCTATTAATTCAACTCAAACAACACTAGATTTAATTAAATACTTAAATTTACCAACAATTATTGTAGTAAAGAATGAATTAGGTTGCGTAAGTAGTGCTCTGACCACAATACTAGCTCTAAAATCAAGAAATATAGAAATAAGTGGTGTTATTTTAAATGGGGATGATGATAGATTAGATAATGCTGAAGCTATAGAACATTATGGAAAGGTGAATATTCTTGATAAAATTTCTAGGATAAACCCAATTAATAGAGATTCTATAAAAAATTACAAGTTAAGCGAAAAATTGCTAAAAAAGTTATTGTAATGTATGGAAATTGAAATTAAAAATTTAAAATATGAAAATAATTTCAGATCAATAAAAAATATAAAAAAGAAAGAAGGAAAATATATTTTTATTGATGGGAAAAAGATGCTAAATTTATCTTCTAATGATTATTTAGGGCTGGGTAATGATGAAAATATTAAAAAAGAATTCTTTGAAACATACTATAAAGATTATTCATTTTCCAGCAGTTCCAGCAGATTACTAACGGGTAATGAACAAATATATTTTGACTTAGAAAATAATTTAGTAAAATTATTCGGTAAGGAAAAGGCATTAATATTTAATTCTGGTTATGCTGCAAATGTTGGTATACTTTCTAGTATAGTAGGTAAAAAGGATTTGGTTATATTGGATAAACTTGACCATGCTAGCATAATAGATGGGGTAAAATTAAGTGAAGCAAGATTTTTAAGATATAACCATTTAAACTATGAACAGCTCGAAAATTTTATCCTAAAAGAAAGAAATAATTACGGGAAGACAGTCATAGTTAGTGAAAGTTTATTTAGTATGGATGGAGACTTTGCAGATATAAATAAACTTATAGAATTAAAGAAAAAATATGGCTGTTTACTAATGATTGATGAGTCTCATTCTTTTGGAGTATATGGGGAAAATGGAGCTGGATATTGTGCGGTAAAACAACAGTTGGAAAATGTTGATATAATAATGAGCGGTTTAGGTAAAGCTTGTGGCTCAATTGGTGCTTTTTGTGTTGGAAGCAAAACAGTTATAGATTATATAATAAATAAAGCTAGGAGTTTTATTTTTTCTACAGCTTTGCCCCCTATAAATGTAGCTTGGAGTAATTATATTATTGAAAATATATTCCCAGAATATCAAGAAAAACAGCAATATTTAATAAGTTTATCTAAAAAATTTAAAAAAGAGTTGGAAAATATAGGTATTTTTAATAGTAGTGAGAGTTTTATAATACCAATAATTTTAGATAATGAAAAGCAACTGGAAAATATACAAAGTAAGTTAATAAATAATAACTACTATTTGCTACCTATAAGATATCCTACCGTTCCTAAAAATAGCCCAAGATTCAGAATTTCTTTGACTGCAAATATTGAATGGAGCGATTTAACTTTATTACTTCATATATTAGATAATAAATAGAAAATTTTAATAAAATATGGATAATTATGCAATTTTCTTGGTTGAATAAAAAAAATAATAAAGAGTTAATAATATTTTTTACTGGTTGGGGAATGGACGAAGATTCCATAATTCTAGAATATAGAGATTTAGATTTTTTAGTTTTTTATAATTATACCGATTCTAATTTAGAAGGTTATTTACTCGAGGAGTGTCTAAAGTATAAACATGTTTATGTTATTGGTTGGTCAATGGGCGTTATTATGTCAACTCTAATTACAAAACAAATTAACAATATAAAGTTAAAAATAGCAATAAATGGTACACCTAAAGTTATAGACAATGAATTTGGCATTCCTGCAAAAATATTTAATTCAACATTAAATAATCTGAATGAGAATACCATAAAGATACTTTTTAAAAACATGGGATACTCTAATTTTAAATGTCCTAAAAGAAATTTAGAATCTCAACTGAAGGAATTAAAGTTTATAGAAAATTATTACAAAAATATAGATAGTAGTATATGTAACTGCGCGAATGTTGATAAAATTTTGTTGGGTAAAAGAGACATAATATTTCCATATAGAAATCAGAAAAAATTTTGGAAGAATCAAAGTTGTATATGTCTTGACTCAGGACACTACATTTTTAATTTATTTAAATCTTGGAAGGAAATTATAAATGTTAAATGATGAAAGATTTAATAAAAACTTGTCAAAATATGATAGGAATGCAATATTGCAGAAAAATATAGCAAAAGAATTAATCAGGTTACTAAAGTTAAATGTAGGAGAAAATTTCAGAAATATATTTGAAATTGGTTGTGGTAGTGGCTTTCTGACAAGAGAGATAGTGCAAAACTTAAAATATAAAATTTTGATTTTGAACGATATAGTTGAAAACTCTGAAAATTATGTAAGAAATTTTGGTAATAATTTTGTAAAAGGTGATGCTGAAAAAATCATTTTTCCACTAAATTCTGATTTAGTAATTTCAAGTTCTGTTTTCCAATGGTTTAATGATTTTAAAAGTTTTGTTCCTAAAGTGTACGATAGTCTAAATAATAATGGAATATTAGCATTTTCAATGTTTATTGACGGAAATTTCAAAGAAATAAAAGATTTTTTCAACATTTCTCTACATTATTTGCAGGAAGATGAAATTAAAAAAATAATATTACAGAAAAATTTTGAAATTTTGTTTTCTAATTCAATTAGGACAATTCTAAATTTTGATAGTTCTATTGATATATTGAAACACATAAAAGATACTGGTATTAATGTTATTAGAAAACAAAAATTAGAAAAAAATAAAATATATAGCTTTATTAGAAGTAATATTTTAAATTTAACTTATAATTACTATTTTATAATAGCGAGGAAAAAATGAATTACTCAGAATTTGATAGAAAATACATATGGCATCCCTTTACACAGGAAGCAACTGCTCCATTAAACATAAATATTGTTAAGGGGGATGGTGCTTATTTATACGACGAAAATGGAAAACAATATCTAGATTTAGTTTCATCATGGTGGACAAATTGTCATGGACATTGCAACAAAAGAATAGCTGAAGCAATTTATAAGCAATCACTGGAACTAGAACATTTAATATTTGCAAATTTTACCCATAAACCAGCAGTTAATTTAGTTGAAAAATTAAGAAAATTTTTAAATCCAAAGTTAGAAAAATATTTCTTTTCTGATAATGGTTCTACTGCAGTTGAAATAGCAATGAAAATGACCTACCAATACTGGCAAAATAAAGGTGATAACAATAGAACTTTATTTGTTACTACGGAAGGAAATTACCATGGCGATACGGTGGGAGCTATGTCTCTTGGTCGTTCATGTGGTTTTTACACGCCTTTTGAAAGATTACTATTTAAAGTTGAAAATATACCTTATCCTGAGACTTGGATTAATGATAAAAGTGTTGAAGAAAAAGAAAATAAGTCCTTGGAATTTGCAAAAAGATTATTAGAGAAAAAAATAAAGAAATTTCGGCTTTCTTTTTAGAGTCAATGATCCAAGGTGCAAGTGGGATGAGAATGATTAGACCGGAATATGTGAATAAAATTTGCAACTTATTCAAAAGTTATAATATACCAATTATATTTGATGAAGTAATGACTGGCTTTGGTAGGACTGGTACTATGTTTTCTTATGAACAAACAGAAATAGTACCAGATATAATATGCTTATCAAAAGCGTTGACTGCTGGAGCACTTCCTATGGCTTTAACTGTTACTACAAACGATATTTATAAGGAATTTTTTAGTAGTGACGCCGATAAAACTTTTTTACACGGTCATTCTTATACAGCAAATCCTTTAGCTTGCGTAGCAGCAACCGCATCATTGGAAATTTTTGAAGAAAGTGATATCTTGGATAAGATTAAGAAAATTAATAATATTCATAAAGAAGAATTAAAAAAACTTGAAACGTATGATTTTCTTGACAAATTCAGAACTTGTGGCTTAATTTCTGCTTTCGAAATAAAAAATAAAAATGGTTATGGGTCAGATTTTAGCAATAAATTAAAAAATAAGTTTTTTGATAAAGGTTTACTGCTAAGACCATTGGGAAATATAGTTTATTTTTTGCCACCTTATTGTATTTCAGAAGATGATTTAAGAAAAAGTTATAGAATTGTTTTAGAGGTAATAAAGGAGTTTGTTTAATATTTCAAGAATATAATAAGAGATTATATATCTAGTAGGAAAAAAACGACAATTTTTAATGCTATTTTTTACTTATAGCTATACCATAATTTTTATCATCTTTATTTTTACCACCAAAAATAGTTTTTTCTGAAATTATAGTGCCATTATCCGTAAGATATATCCTGCTGGTATCAACTCTGTTACCATCAATATGTTCTAAAATATATATAATATCCTTCCCACTAAAAAGATTTGTCTCCCCATATCTAACTATTTCATAGTATTCATTGATTTCTTTATTAAATTCCTTCCCTATTACCAGCCATTCAGTATCTTGATTAAAGTTAGATTTTATCGGTAATTGCTCTGATTTCCCAATTATACTATTAATTTCAGAAATAACAAAATCCAGTTTCCTGTTCTTTATTTTTATTGTAACTTTGTTGGTAATCAACGCCAAAAATCCCATAAAGATAATAACTATAACTAATTCAATATTCGAAAATCCACGATTATTCATTTTTTTTATAAAAAAGCTTTTCTTAAAGATACATTTTTTAAAAATAACTTCAAGTTTAATTTGACTATTAATTTTGATTAATACTTATGCAAGTTAATAACTTATAAGTATAAATTTATGAAAAATAAAAAAACTATTTTGGCTGCAGTAGTAGCTTCAGTTGTTGCTTCTGCCAGTTTATATGCTAAGAGCGGCGCTTATATTGGAGTAAGTGGAGTTGGTGTTTTGGATGATTCTATTCTTAATGGAGGAGGAATAAATACCGTAGTTGGTAATACATCCACAATTACTTTAGGTTGGGGTCTTGAAGTTGGCTACAATGCAAAGGTTGATGATTTTCTACTAGGTGCAGGCTTATCATATATTTATGCTGCTCCTAATTTTAAATACGTTTCAAAAGAAGGAAAAGAAATGGTTACAGGTGCTTCCCAAGGCATAAACGGTCACAGAATAAACCTAGATATTAATGCTGGTTATTCTTTTGAAGATAAAGTAGCTTTATCTATTGGTGGAGTATTTTCCTATAATCCGGGAAAACCAGATTATCTTATGGAAGATTTTAATGAAAAAACCACAAGTGATTTTGGTTTTGGTTTCAAAGTTGGGGCAAATTTCAAGTTAACCGAATGTGTATCTTGGGATGTTTCCTATAGAATGACTTGGTTCAGCACAACAAAAAATTATAAAGACCATATTAAAGAAATATCTAAAAATGATGCCGATTTAGTAAAAGTTTCTGAATTTAGCAGAGTTGATAAAATGATTACAACTGGAATTAGGTTTAATTTCTAGTTATTGTTTTTAATCTAAAATTAAGAGGATTAGGCTTTTTAGCCTAGTCCTTTTTTATCAGATAAACTTTCAAAAAAATAATAAATATTCACACATTATCTACTTTTCACTAATCCAACTTGACTTATAGTAACAAAATATGCTATACTTTAGAAGCCAGATCAGTGCAATTAAATAAGCTGAAATGGCCTTTATTATTTTATCAATTACGTTATTCTTTATGACTTAACCTAGCGTTTATATTTTGGAGTTAAATTATGGAAAAAGAAACAAAAAGAAAAAACACCTTTGAAGTTTCAAACAAGGATCTAATTAATTTTTCTAGAATGGATTCAGCAACGTTGTTGGAAGAATTAAAAACTGACCTAAGACGTGGACTTACAACCGAATATGCAGAGGATCTGCAGGACGAGTACGGTTTTAATGAAGTCTGTAGCAGTGATGATGACGAGTGGTACACGGCCTTACTAGAGTCTATTTTTAATCCTTTCAATATAGTATTAATGGTTTTAGCTATTATATCGTTTTTTACAGGCGATGCTATGGCCAGCTTTACCATAGTTTTTCTAGTTTTTATGAGTAGTCTAATTAAGTTCGTTCAAGAGAGTAAATCAAATAGAGCCAGTGAAAAATTAAGATCGATGATAAAAACAACAGTTACTACTCTCCGAGATGGCAGAAGAAAAGAAATAGATATTTCCGAACTGGTTAAAGGAGATATAGTATTTCTATCTGCAGGCGATATAGTACCGGCAGATTTACGAATTTTAGAATCAAAAGATTTATTTATTAGTCAATCATCTCTAACGGGTGAATCTGAACCAATTGAAAAATTTTCTAGATTATCCAAAAAAACGTTGGATAATATGCCTAAAAGCCCAATAGATTTGGAAGATTTATGCTTTATGGGTACAAATATTGTTAGTGGAACTGCTACAGCTATTGTTATAGCTATAGGTATTAATACCTACTTTGGTTCCATGTCAAAGCTGATAACCAATAAGAAGGCTAAAACCAGCTTTGATAAAGGATTGGCTGATATAAGTGTTTTTTTGATAAAGTTCACTGTTATAATGGTGGCTTTGGTATTTGTGATAAATGGCTATACAAAACACGATTGGCTAAATGCATTTTTATTTGCTATATCAGTTGCAGTTGGTTTAACACCAGAGATGCTACCGGTTATAGTATCGGCAAATTTGGCTAAAGGTGCTGTGTCAATGTCTAAAAAAAGAACCGTCGTAAAAAATATAAATTCGATCCAGAATTTTGGAGCGATGGATATATTATGTTGTGATAAAACCGGTACCTTAACGGAAAATGTCGTTGTTTTACAATATCATCTGGATATTCATGGTAATGAAGATCTAAGAGTACTAAGGCATGCCTATCTAAATAGTAATTTTCAAACAGGTCTAAAAAATCTTTTGGATTTGGCTATAATAGATAAGGCGGTGGAAAATAGTTTCTATAACTTGAATTTTGAGTATCAAAAAATAGATGAAATTCCATTTGATTTTGTAAGGAGAAGAATGTCCGTCGTTCTTAAGGATAAGAAGGGTAAGATACAAATGATTACAAAAGGTGCTATAGAGGAAATGTTGGAAATATGTAAATATGCGGAGTATAAGGGAGATATAATAGAAATCAATGAGGAAATTAAAAACGAGATATTGGGTACTATTCTAAAACTGAATAATGAAGGTATGAGGGTTTTAGCGATAGCACAAAAAAACGAAATAGAAGATATAAATAATATAACTGTAGGTACCGAAAAAGATATGGTTCTTATGGGTTATTTGAGCTTCTTGGATCCGCCAAAACAGTCAGCAAAATCAGCTATAGAGGCTCTGAAGAATGTCAATGTAAAAGTTAAAGTCTTAACGGGAGATAGTGATATAATTGCAGCCCATGTTTGCAAAAAAGTTGGCTTAGAAAATAATAGAGTTTTACTTGGTGGTGAAATAGAAAATATGTCCGACGAAAAACTTAGAAAAGAAGTTGAAAGAACTGACATTTTTGCCAAATTATCTCCACAACAAAAACTTAGAATAATTAAAAATCTCAAATTGGACGGACATACGGTCGGTTTTATGGGTGATGGTATAAATGATGCTCCTGCCATGAGGGAATCGGATGTAGCTATATCGGTAGATTCTGCTGTAGATATAGCCAAAGAGTCGGCCGATATAGTGCTACTCAAAAAGGATTTGAATGTATTGGTAGATGGTGTTATTGAAGGCAGAAAAATATTCTGCAACATAATAAAATATATAAAAATGACCTTAAGCTCTAACTTCGGTAATATATTTTCTATACTTTTCGCTAGTCTATTTATACCATTTTTGCCAATGCTGCCGGTACAAATTTTAGTATTAAATATACTTTACGATCTATCACAGGTATCCATCCCATGGGACAATGTGGATCCAGATTATCTTAAGGGGCAGAAAAAATGGAATGTGTCATCCATAAAGAAGTTCGTGCTATTGATTGGGCCTATAAGTTCAATATGCGATATAGTTTTATTCGTTATAATGCATAAAATATTGAATTGGAATCAAGTTGAATTTAATAGTGGGTGGTTTATAGCTAGTATGGTTACCCAAACTATAGTTATACATATGCTGAGAACTGAGAAAAAACCTTTTATTGAAAGTAATGTGTCCTATAGTGTTTTTTCCACAACTACGTTGTCGATGTTTTTGTCGATTTTAATACCCTATACAAAATTGGGTTCGACAATACATTTGGTTGGCTTGCCTATATATTATTATGGTTGGCTTCTGCTTGTGGTTTTGATATATGTAATTTTGGTACAAACGCTCAAGACTTTATATATTAGAAGGTATGATGATTGGTTGTAGGAAGTAAGGACAAAATATTATATATTTTATATTGTAAAAATGATTTTTAATTAACGGTATCGATAACTGCAAGTTTATTATAATTTAAATAAAACTATGTTTTTCAATGATGGTTTGTGTATATTAAAAACTTTCCTTCCTATATTATTTTATTCTTATACAGTTTGTATACCAAGCTCATTTTTAATTATAAAAAATTATTTAAATCAAACTTTAAAACCATTATTCCTCGAGGGTTTTCTAATGGTTATAATTTTAGTAATTACAGCTATAGAACAGGAGACTTTAACGGTACCAAGCCAAAACATAACAGTTGGTCTTTGTAATTGATTTAATAAAAAAGAGTGCCAAAGATTTCGCAACAGGAGAAACAGCAGGAGACCATCTTACCATATATTCCACTATTTTTTGTATAATTCATAAATTAAAAGTTATCAACATCTTTTATCATACTATTCTCTTTTATATTTAGGATAAATTTTTTAATGCTATTTTTCTTTATATAATTTTTTACATAGAAAATTGAAAAATATGTTTTTAAAAACAAATAATCCTTATTAATATTAAGATTTTTACAATCATCTTCATTTAAAATAATATCTGGAGCGATACAAGTTAATAAACCATATTTAGCAAAATTCTTTAGTATCGTAAGATTTCCATTGCCAATATTTATGTTAGGATTATCGATTATAAAACAATCAGGAGAATTATTTTTAGGTAACCTAATAGGCAATTCACGACGGCTAGATCTTATATAATCCTCACTACTAATGAAAAAATTATCATAGGCGCTTATATTTTCTTCTTGAATTTCTACGGGAACATTAATCGATGGAAAATAACAAAATAAGGCTAAATCCACGTTATTATTTATTAATTTTTCAAAAGAATTCTCTAATGTTGTTATATCTATATTTATTTTTAAGTTATCAAAATCATCAGTTACTTCCTTAAAAAAACTTAAATATTTAGGTAATACATATGTAGCAGTTAGGTTATCGCAGGCTATATTTATATAATTATCAGCATCTTTTTCTAAATTAGAGTTAAAATAATCAAACAGGCTATCTATACCTTGTAGATGTATGATAGCTTTTTTATAAAACAAGTCACCATCTTTAGTTAATATCATTTTATTATTTTTACATCTCTTAAAGAGTTTCGTTTTTAAATCCTCTTCTAGTGATCTGATCTGTAAAGATATAGCACTATGTTCGATACCAAGCATTACAGAAGCTCTTCTAATTGAACAACCACTTTGAACGGTTGCACAAAAACCTCTAATTTGCTGTAATCTATTCTTTTTATAGTAAAATCTAGTATTATCTCTCATTTGTGCCAGTTTTGCTAGCTATAGTATAACACAAAAATAGTTTTTGTGAAGACACTATGTTTTAAATAAAGTTCAATTTTTCAATATTATTCAATATGTAACTGATTTTATGTGTAGTTTTGTTAAACAGGCTGTTTAATACAACTTGTTTGATAAAAAATTTTATAATTACTAACTTTAGTTAGTATCTTGAGATTAGATGTTTCTCTATGATAAAATGGAAAATTAAGTGGAAAGTTAATATATTTCTTGACATAACCATCATTATATTATTCCAATATAATATAATTATATAGAATAATATTAAGATGGTTTTATGTTCATTTTAAAAGTTATCTAGAATACCAAATACATCTGTGAATCTACTTCTTAAAAAACATAGATAGGTCTCTAACATGTTTTACAAAAATAATTTCCATATTATATTTATTTACTTTAAATGTCTTTAATTTATTTATTCCTTCTGGGATAATTGCTTTTTTAAAACCTAATTTTTCAGCTTCCTTCAGTCTGTATTCTATTTGCGAAATCATCCTAATCTCGCCAGATAAACCTATTTCGCCCATAAAAACACAATTTCTTGGTATGGCAATATCCTTGTAGGTCGAAATTAGAGCAGTAGCTACAGCTAAATCTACAGCCGGTTCGTTGATTTTTAAACCACCTACAACGTTCAGGTAGACCTCTTTATCGTACAAATTAATACCAAATCTTGAACTGAGCACAGCTATTATCATAGCTAACCTATTTTGATCCCAGCCAACAACAGCCCGTCGTGGACTTGACATATATGATGGAGCTATTAGAGCTTGAATTTCTGCGAGTAGAGGCCTCGTACCTTCTATTCCGGCAAATACAACCGAACCACTAACTAAATCCTCTCTAGCAGATAAAAATAATTGTGACGGATTTGAAATTTCAAATAGACCGGTATCGTGCATCTCAAAAATACCAATCTCATTAGCAGCCCCAAATCTATTTTTTATACTTCTTAATATCCTGAATTGATAATCTTTATCTCCTTCAAAATATAAAACCGTATCGACCATATGCTCCAGGACTTTTGGCCCTGCTATTTGCCCATCCTTATTGACGTGACTAACTATAAACATAGCCATACCTTTTGTTTTAGCTATATTTATTAACTCATTTCCACAGGTTCTAACTTGTGATACAGTGCCAGCAGCAGCCGATATTTCCGGATTAAATACTGTTTGTATTGAATCTATTACAACTAAATTGGGCTGCTCTTTTATTAGGGCTTTGATTATATCATTAACAGAAGTTGCGGAAACTAACTTTATTGGTGATTTTTCGAGTTGTAGTCTGTTAGCTCTTATTCTAACTTGATTAACAGATTCTTCGCCTGATATATAAAGGGCATTTAGATTATTATCGGCTGCTAAACTGCATAATGCCTGCAGCAAAAGCGTTGATTTACCTATACCGGGATCTCCCCCAATTAGAACTACCGATCCTTTTACAATACCTCCACCTAAAACCCTGTTTAATTCGTTTATTTTTGTATCAAGTCTTGGAGTTTCTAAAATAGCGTCATCAAGTCTTTCAAAAACTAAATCGTTGGAATTCTCAAAAGATTTTAGGATGCTGGAATTTTGTGCAATTAATCCACCTTCCTCCTTTTCTTCTGTTATGGTATTCCATTCGCCGCAGTCGCTGCACTGTCCGCTCCATTTTTTGTGAATTGCTCCGCAATTTTGACATATAAATACTGATTTTGGCATTATAGATTTTTATATTAATGAGGAGGAGTATCTACTTTAGGAGGTTTTTTAACTGTTTTTTCCAGTTCTTCTAGCTTTTCAGTGTATGGTGCAGGAGATGACGATGATTTGCCTGTACCGAAAGATTGATTGATTTTTTTAAGAGAATCTAGTACTGAATTGCTGCTGTCAGCTGTACCAAAGGGCTGCTTTTGATTATTATCTTTTGATCCAAATGACTGTTTTTTATCATTATTATTCGTTCTAAAAGAACTTGGCAAACTTTCCATATGTTTTTCTACTTTTTTCTTGGGCCACATCGTTAAAATTTTTAGATTAGCAAGTAAAACAGCACCATATGCAATATTCAGCCCTGGTACAAATGCTATTAAACCAAAAGCTAAGCCATTAATAGCTGGAAGCCAACATTGAGGTGCCGCACCATTTTTTATCTTTGAACTCGCTATAGTCTTTTGTAAATCTTCCGGAACGTGTTTTTTCATTTTTTCATATTCTTCTTCTGACACTTTATAATAGGCATCTGGTTCACCATTTTCTAGTTTTTGTGTTTCTCCTTTTACTTCTTCCGGGGTGTCTTCTGGCTCAACCCTTTCTCCTTGAATTGACTTCTGGTCATTTTGGCCTTGTTCTTCGCCTTGTGTCTGGCCTTGCTGTTCTTCTTGATCCAAATTTTCATTATTATTCTCAGGTGTGTTTTTAGACATAATAAACTCTCTTATTTTTTGAAAAAGTCTATCAAAAAATGATTAATAGTCAATATGTTGACTTAATAATAAAAAATTTATATTATTCTCAATAATACTGATTTTCATAGATAATTATGAATATATTTGATATTATAATTATAGTAGGAAACATTTTTGAAAAAGTACTATTCTACAAAATTTTTGGTCTGCCACTACTGGTTATACTGTTAATTTCTGCAAGTATATTTTTTTCATATTATTTAAATTTTCCTTGTTTTGGTCTGTTAAAACATAAAATTAGCAACTTTTTAAATGAAGAACAACAGAGTGGCCTTATAACACTAAAAGAGGCACTATTTACCAGTTTATCATCCGTAATAGGTTTAGGGAGTATAACCGGAGTAGCCACAGCTATATATATTGGTGGTGCTGGTACTGTTTTTTGGATGATTTTAATGATTATTTTTAGTACCAATATATCCTTTGCCGAAACATTACTGACAACAAAATATAGAGAATTTGATCTTGACAAAAAAACGGTTACTTGTGCACCAATAAATTATATTAAAAATTCCCTAAAGGATAATGGTTTTATCAAACTTGGATTATGCCTATCAATTTTATACGGAATTTTATATTTTTTAGGGCTATTTGGTAGTCAAATATATCAAATGGGAGAAGTTATAAATTCCATAAAACAATTCAAACCACTTGCAAATTACAGTAAATTCATAGTAATTGTATTTGATTTATCCTTATTAATTATAGCATATTTCGGTATAACAAAAACATCAAAAGTATTTCTAAAAGTTTTACCATGTATTTGTGGTCTTTATTTATTGTCAGCTATCATTATAATTATGTTTAGCATAAAAGCCTTACCAATAGCATTAGTTACAATCGTAAAGGAAGCATTTAGATTAAAATCAGTCTCTGGAGGAATTATAGGAACTATTTCAGTCGGTATAAGAAGAGGTATATATTCATATGAATCCGGTCTTGGCTCAGCTACAACACCTTACGCTGCTACAAAAAGCAACAACCCAATAAAAGAAGCTTATTTAGGTATGTTAAATCCTATAGTTGCCGGATTAATGTGTTTAGTTACCGGTATAGTAGTCGTAACAAGTAACTCATACTTAACTGCTACGAATACCGATGGATTTTTCATAATACTTGATTCTTTTGCTTCCGTTCACAAATGGTTCCCTTGCATTTTGCTATTTATAATGGCTTTAACCTCATTCTCATTGTGTTTGAATCTTGTATTTAATACTTTAAATGTTTGTCAATATTACTTTGGTAGAAAAACTACTCCAATTTTCATGGTAGTACAATTTCTAATAATTCTCATAGCAACATCGGGTGATTTTAGTATGATTGCTATTGTTTGCGATACGCTTTATCTATCTATAGCTTTGCCAAATATTATTTGTTTACTAATTTCCCGAAAGACAATTAAAGATATTTATAATGAAAACATGAGAAAATTAGATAATTAAAATAGTTCTTCTACATAAAAATTTTCATGAAGTTAGCTAAATAATATTGATAACTATGTATTTTTTGTAAAATATCTAACAAATTTAACTATACCATCTCTCCTCAAACTACATCTTAAAATAATAAATATTTCCATTAAATTAACTGAAAAAAAATCTTTAGAAATTTTTATATTAGCTATCTATTGTCTTTTTACATTAAATACTTTTTAATTAGACAAAATAATTGCCCTGATGGCGGAATGGTAGACGCGCTAGTTTCAGGTACTAGTAATCTTTTTTGATTATGGAGGTTCAAATCCTCTTCAGGGCACCAAATGTTTAAAATGCAATTTATAGACGAAGCCAATATACATATAAAAGCCGGAAATGGTGGCAATGGAAAAATTAGTTTTTTGAAGTTAAAATTCAGACCAAAAGCCGGCCCAGATGGTGGAGACGGTGGTAATGGCGGCAATATATTTTTTGAAGCAGATGGTAACCTAAATACCCTTATAGATTTCAAATATAAGAGGAATTTTGAAGCAGAAAATGGGCAAAATGGTAAATCTAAAAGCCAAACCGGTAAAAATGGTAAAGATATAACCATAATAGTCCCTGTAGGGACGCAAATACTATTTGAAGATGGTTTATTGTTTTTTGACATGATTGAAGACCATATGAGATTTCTAGCCGCTAAAGGTGGCAATGGTGGTTTTGGGAATGTTAGATTTAAATCATCGACCAATCAAGCGCCAAGAATAGCTTATTCAGGACAAAATGGTGAAGAATTTGATCTGCTATTACAACTAAAATTACTATCAGATGTAGGTTTAATAGGTCTACCAAATGTTGGAAAATCAACATTTTTATCGGTAGCTACAAGAGCAAAACCAAAAATAGCTAACTATCCTTTTACAACCCTAGAACCAAAGTTGGGTATAGCTTATGTTGACGATTTTGAATTTGTAATAGCGGATCTACCGGGACTTATAGAAGGTGCTAGTGAAGGTAAAGGTTTAGGTAATAGGTTCCTTAAACATGCTGAAAGATGTTCTACTTTGCTACATCTAATAGATTGCAATTCGATTGATGTGGTTAAAGACTATAAAATCATAAGAAAAGAAATAGAATCTGATAAATATGATATATCAGCTAAAGATGAGCTAGTAGCTCTTACAAAAATAGATTCTTTAGATAAAAATGAATTAAATTTGAAGAAAAAAACCTTGGAAAAGGCTATAAATAAGAAAGTATTTGCTATATCTAGTGCGACAAAAGAAGGTATATCAGATGTAGCTAAGGAATTGTGTAAAATAGTTAAGAAAAATAAACAAAATATTCTGTAAATCGGATATTACTGGGTAATAAGTGGTAAATTGCATAAAAAAATAGTAAAAAATAACCCTCAACTCCTTACCATTTCCACCTCACAATTAACATAAAATCATTCACTAATATTAATTATTTATTTAATTAATATTATCTACATAGTTATTTTCATCAATACTATTTATTGTTTATATAATTATTTTCATTAATATT
>CAPZCD010000013.1 GCA_948744995.1 uncultured Rickettsiales bacterium
AAAAAAGAAATTTTGAAATTCATATAGAAGCATGTAGAAAAACTAAATTACCACTAATTATTCATACAAGAGATGCTGATAAAGATATGATGGAGATATTAGAAAGTGAAATAAAAAATAGTAACTTTAATTTTGTATTACACTGTTTTTCATCTGGTAAAGAATTAGCTTATAAAAGTTTAGAACTTGGTGGTTTTATTTCTCTTTCAGGTATAGTAACATTTAAAAATGCTACAGAATTACAATCTATAGTTAAAACTTTACCACTAGATAGAATCTTTCTTGAAACAGATGCACCATATCTTTCACCAGTACCTTTTAGAGGTAAAGAGAATCAGCCAGCAAATGTATATCATATAGCTAAGTTTTTAGCAGAGTTATTAAATTTAGATTTCAGTTATATCTGTAAAAGAACAACAGAAAATGCTGTTGGGGTTTTTAGGGGGGTATTTGAGGTTTGCGGAGAATAGATGGAGGAGATTCAATATTATTTCTTTTTAATTACAATAACGAAATCATAGTAATCTCATTATCTCGGTTATAAATCTTATTTTTATGTGGAATAATTCTTATATCTTGAATTTAAATGCAATAAAACTTATACTGGATACCAGTTTAATTTTTAATAGAACACATTATGTTTAACAAATTCAAAAATATATCATATATATGCTTAGTCACATTAGCAACGACTTTGCCTATAGGAAATTATGTTTACGCTTCTCCTTCCCCAACACCAACACCTAAAGTACTAGTTGATGTATCCGGTGCTGATGAAATCAATTTGAAAACAAATACAGTTGTTTCTTTTGAGTTGGGAGAAATAATTTTTGAGGGTAAAGATGATAATTCCATATTAGAGATAGACGAAGATAAAACATTAACTTTGGTAGTAGATAAAGAAAAATCAAAAAATATAGAACCTAATAAAAAATACACAATCATGTCTAGAGTTATTGTACCGGAGGAAATTAGAAATAGAATTATACTAAAAAACGCCGGCGCCAAGCTTCACTATGATAATAACGATAAAATTGTAGCTATTTCTTTTGAAGAAGATGAAGAAATATAAAAGTAAACAATAAAATTCAGCTATATATTAGCTTAAAATTAATAAGACTCCATCGTTATAGATAAATTTTAAGAAATTTAGAGAGCGATGGAGTAGTTTTATAACTACTAATAAAATCAATAATCTCTCTTAAACCGTAATAATACAGATTAGGTAAATAAAATAAACAATTCTAATAATACTCCGTATACTTACATTAGGGGTATTTGTTAGTAACAACTACAAATATATCTTTCGTCTCGATCCAGAAGGTGTAAGTATCCTCAAAATAAATATTTTCTATCCAATCCACCCACTACCAACAACAATATCCCCATCATACAGACAACAAAGTTGCCCTTTAGTCACAGCTCGAGCCGGTTTTTGCAATTTCAAAACAATATTATTTTCATCAATTGATTCAACAAATCCAACCTGTCCCGAATGGGTAGATCTCAATTTTACAAAATATTCTTTTGCTCTTTCTATTCTAGATAATCTATTAAAATTATATAAATAAACCTTATCCGAATACAAATCATTATTGCTGCCAACGTAAATGGTATTAGCTATACTGTCAATTTTAACAACAAACAGCGGCTCACCATAAGATACTCCCAATCCTTTTCTCTGACCTATCGTATAGTTGAAAATACCATTATGTCTTCCTAAAATTTTACCATTTACATGCTTTATATAACCACCACTTACAAGACCAATCTTATCTTTTAAATAATCGTTACACGTACCATCTATAAAACAAACATCTTGGCTATCACCCTTATCCGCAACCACTAAATTATTCATTTTGGCAATTTTTCTAACTTCTGCTTTACTACTAAAATTACCTAGTGGAAATTTTATAAATTTTAGATATTCATAATCCAATGTTGATAGAAAGTACGACTGATCTTTTTCTAAATTTTTAGCTTTACATAGGCTGTATGTACCTAAACCATCTTCATCAGCTGTATCGTATTTAATAATTCTGGCATAGTGACCGCTAGCTACATAGTCCGCGCCTAAAGCACGACCATAATCCATTAAGCTTTTAAACTTAACTAGTTTATTGCATTTCGCGCATGGATTCGGAGTTTGTCCTATTCTATAGGTTTCTACAAAATAATCTATAACATTACCTCCAAATGCTTCCGATACGTCCAAAACGTCGTGTTTTATACTCAATTGTTTGGCTACAAAAGTAGCATCTTTAATAGATTGCTCATCACACCGCCTTCCCATCCTAAATGTAAGGCCAATTACATCGTATCTTTTCTGCCGCAAAAGTAAGGCACTAACAGAACTATCAACGCCCCCTGACATTGCAACTACAACCTTCGCCATAATAAATAATTATGAGGAATAACTACTATGCAGCTTTCTTTTTACTTCTTTTACTTTGTTTTTCTATTCTATTTCTCTTAACAACTATCTTAACGTTGTTTAGTTCCTTCTTATCTTCTAATTTTTTTATAACTTTTTTTCTAAGATCTCTACCTTTTGGACTTAATTTGTTATAACCATAGTTAACTAAAAATGAATCCAGTGAACCATATTTATTGACAGTTCTTAGAGTTTTTGTAGCTAATCTTAAATTTAAATTAACACCTAATGCCTCACTCTTTAGCGAAACATTTTGTAAATTTGGTAAAAATCTCCTCTTGGTCTTTATGTTTGAATGGGAAACCATATTACCACGCAAAGCCTTAACACCGGTCAAATCACAACTTCTTGACATATTATTATCCTAACTTTATTGCTGTTACACTCAACTTTGACTTTTCCAAAAAGAAAAGTTGTATAATAAATTACTACCCTATATTATTAAGTTATTGTTGTAATAGTCAAATGTTACTTTCAACCAAAACAAATATTTGCATGAAATTATTTAAGAAAATATTTAAAATTACATTTTTATTCTCTTTTATAACGGTATTTGTACTAACCATATTTTATATTTATTATAAGCAAAAAATACCAAATATTGATGAAATTATAAAAAATAGTAGCGAACAAAAGATAAATATACTATATAATGACGGCATTACTCCAATAAAAATAAAAAATAATACAACTATTGGTGCGATCCAGTTTGAAGATTTGCCAAAAAATTTAGTAAATGCACTAATAGCTACAGAAGATAGAAAATTTTTCCAACATAAGGGTATAGATATTTTTAGTATATTAAGAGCCACCATAACAAACATTCTCTATGGACGAATAAAACAAGGAGGAAGTACTATTACACAACAATTGGCTAAAATAATATTACAAGATAATAGCAAAACCCTAAAGCGAAAATTTAAGGAACTCATACTGACACTAGAGCTTGAAAAATATATGTCTAAAGAAGATATAATTACATTATATTTTACGAAAGCATATTTTGGTTGCGGTCAGTATGGTATTATCGCAGCTGCCGACTATTATTTTGCAAAAAATATCAGCGAGTTAAAACTGGAAGAATGCGCTATGTTGGTTGGTCTCTTAAAAGCTCCAACAAAATATAACCCTAAAAAAAGCATTACAAACACAAAGGATAGAACTTTACAGGTTATAATAAATATGCAAAAAGCTGGTTTTATCTCAGAAAACGACATATTTTCCTATGTAATTCCAGATCTAAAAATAAGTGATAATGTATCAAAAGGCAAACAAACACAAAATTACTATTTTACCGATTGGATAGAATCTCAAACTAAAGAATATAATCTACCACAAAACTCAGATGCTATAACAATAATAACAACGTTGGATAGCTTTATACAAGATAGTGTCAATAGCACTCTACAAAATTTCATTTCAAAAAATAAGGACATAATAGGAAAATCAGAAATAGCTATAATAGTATTGAATAAAAATGGCGAAATACTATCAATGGTGGGTGGCAAGAATTATAACCACAGTCAATTCAATAGGGCAGTATATGCCAAGCGTCAAACCGGTTCACTATTCAAGCTATTTGTATATTTAGCCGGTTTTGAAAACGGCCTAAAAATAAACGATACATTTCTAGATGAGAGAATTAAAATAGGTAAATGGTATCCGGAAAATTATAGAAATAACTATAGAGGAGAAATATCGGTTAAAGAGGCTTTTGTCTATTCATCTAATTCGGTAGCCGTTCAAATAGCAGACTATTTTGGCTTGAAAAAAGTCATAAATATGGCTAAAAAACTGGGAATAACCGGTAATTTTAAGAACGACATGACAATTTCTCTCGGCAGTCAAGAAAACACTTTATTAGAGATGTCAGGAGCATACGCTGCCATTATAAATGATGGCATTCCAGTTTTCCCACACGGTATAAGAAAAATAATTTCCGATGGAGAAGTGATATATAATAGAGTTATAGCAAGTAAAGACCCAGTTTTAACCGAAAAAACACTTGAGAATATAAAATATCTGTTATTTTCTACAATAGCTGAAGGCACCGGTAGGAGAGCGTACATAAGTGATTTAGTTAATAAAACAAAGTTGTATAATATGCTCCATGGAAATAATGAATTTTTTATAGGTGGAAAAACCGGTAGTACTCAAAATAATAGAGATGCATGGTTTGTTGGCTTTGCTGATAATTTAATTGTGGGAATATGGATTGGTAATGATGATAATAGTTCTATGAATGGTGTGATGGGTGGTAATCTGCCGGCTGAGTTGTGGAAGGAGGTGGTGGAGGGGATTAGGTGAGAGGAATATATATTTTGGTATATCTAAAAAACCTAAAGCATAAAGCATTCAAATATATGTTGATCGCAAATAACTCTTTTTAAATTATCACATTTTTCCATAGATCTCTATAGCTATTGCTTAGTTGTTATTATATAAACTCTACCTTATCCTCCATCTTCCTTCTAAATTGATACCCATATTTATATACTTATTAGTACTAAAACCCATATAACCATTCACAGAAAATTTTAGATTAGGTTTTGCCGGATTATAATAATCAAGAGCAAGAGATAATTCAGTACTAAAGTTATTAATACTGTCACTATCATATTTTAATGTTTTTTTATTAGTATTAGTACTAGTAAAATGATAGCCATCTATAGAGATATGGTAGTGTTGATATTCTGGAAAACTAATATCTACATCAGTTTCCTTAGTAAGATTAATATCATATTTAAAGTTGATAGAAGTTCTAAAGGTTAATGTTTTAGTTTTATTAATAAATATTTGATAATCTACACCAATAGCAGGAGTAAGTATTTTAATAGATGATTCAGACATTATTAGGTCAGCGTTACTTAATTCATCATCATATGGCATTTCCCTCTTTGTAGAACTATATTCTACTGCAATTTTAGGTGTTAATATGTTGCCATTGGTTAACTTAATATTGTGTCCAAAAATACCAGTTAAAGCTGTTACATTAGTATCATAGTTGTAAGTAATAGCTACATTAGCTTTATTACTATTTCTAACTTCTTTTATATTTAGAAAACCGATATTAACTATAAAACTCATAAAATTAACTCCTTTCCTATCCATACTAACATTAGAATATAGGGCCATAGTTCCACCTTTATAGTCATCACTATTACCACTGGTGTAGCCAAGAGCTAAACCTAACAAGTCATTTCTAGTACCATAACTATATTCTCCTCCTGCAATTATAGACATGGAATTAATGTTACTCTTATTATTATAATTGTGGCTAAAGTTATAGTTTACATCAATCCATAATCCAGAGGTACTTCTACTATTACTGTTAATAATAATCTCATTATCATTATAGGCCATAATGTTATTATCTGTTCTTAATTTTATACTATTGATGGTAATCAATCTATTGGTTATAGCATTATTAATAGGTCTTAAAATGAGTGATGAAGTTATAGCCACTACATCAGAAGGTTCAGTTGGTAGAATATCTTTAATGACAGATATTTTATCCTCTGTAGAATTATTATCATCAGGATCATTGAAGAAAAATTGTGCTATCCTTTCTATTATTTCATTACCCCTATTATAGTCTTTTTCATAGTCTTCTCTGAACATATCGTATATGACATTATAGTTGTGGTTATTTCTAATCTCTTCTTCAGCCTTAAAATCAAAACTATTAAATAACACAGTTATGGTTTTAATGGCACTATTATTCTCATCATCAATATAATTAATTACAGCATCAAGATTTTTATGAAGAGTAATTCTATTTTTAACATCTTCCGTTATAACAAATCCAGATATTATGGTATAAGGTTTATTAATTTCTATATTTTTACGATTTTTCAGACCTGCTGATATAATTAATTTACCATTTTTAGTTATATTCAATTTAGGAAGGGTGTTAATATCGTCATTAGTACCACCTTTACCTACCAGTCTACTCATTACTCCTTCATTATTTGCCGCTAAAAGGAAAAAAGTTTTTGTTTCTATATTAAGGGTATTGGTTTCCATCATGTTTGGGCCTATATCTAATTCAATAGAACCGTTATAAGCGATTTTTCTACCGTCTTTTTCATATTCACCATTTTTGAAGGTAATGGTAGATTTTATGTTTTGGTTATCTGTATAATGATTGCCAAAATCATCCTTATATAAACTTATAACATCATGTTCTAACTTAATTATGGCTTTAGTATCAGAATTATTTATAAAATTAAGTTGTGAATTATTTACTAAAACAATATCTATTACACCGAAACTAAGTTTATTAGCTGAATTTAAATCATCTTTATATATAAATCTGTGATTGCCTGTCAAAATAAAAGAGGGATTAGTACCATATAGATTAATATTCATTTTTGTTTCTAGTACGCCTTCATTATAAAAAACTAAAGAATATATTTTATTATTATTGTCTCTAAATGTAACTGTAGGAGTTATGCGATTATTTGTTATAGTTATAGAATTACCGCTAAAGTTTAAGGTATCACTATTAAAAAATAAAGAAGTAGCAAAATATTTTTCACTTCCAATATCATTACCGCTAATGATTAATATTTCAGTATCAGCTGTTCCAAAAGTTGCTGATCCAATTTTATTATAAAATAAAGTGGCATTCTTATTTTCTGATTCAGCGTTATTTTTATTTATTTTTATAAATTTAGCATCTAATCTAAAGTTAGACTCATTATAGAATAAAGAAGCAAAATTATTTATTGAATAAAATTCGTTATTTTCCATAATAAAAAATTCTGATTTTAGATCTAAATTATTTGTGTTGTAAAAGAATGATAAAGAATTACTTTCTGTCTCAGCTATATTACCAACAAACAACATATTTGTAGCATTTATGGTTGCCGTCCCATTATTTTCAAATAAAACTGTTCTGGAAAAATTTTCATTCGTTAGACTAGTACCTATTATAGCAAATACAGAATTTTTCTGAGTAAGATTCATGGCTGGTGAAGTATATACACCTACTTCAACTCTACTATTTAACCCTGTAATCAATATACCATTTTTAACATTATTTAAGATATCTTCCGTAGCTGTCCGACTATTTCCAACAAAATAATCAAAATTTAAAATTTTTGATTTATTACCATTAAGTAGGGTTACTAATGTTTCCTCGGACATTGTAGGTAACGTATTTGGAATACTTATACCATCATATTCGTAAGTTATTTTTTCTGTGCTTATATTTAAATTACCATTAACTACCGATTTTGCATAAACATAATCTTTAGAAGATAAAATACCAAATAACAAAGCTACAACGATCAGTAAAGTTGTATATACATCACCACTTACTTTGCCACTATTTCTTTTAATTGCTCTTTTCATTTTATTCTTTATTTATTAAAATAATACAATTATTATAGCACATTTTTTAAATGTGTCAATAATGAGTGTGTTATTGTTTAAAAATACAAAATTGTTAAATTTTAGTAAATAACTTTATAAAAACAGTAGAACAAAAAATAACACAAAATAAATAACCTTTGTATAATAAACTCACACTACATCCTTAGAACAAACAAAAAGCAACGACAACACAAGTTGCCATTGCCTTAAATTTCATTTACCTGACTAATTACCCTAATCTACTCATTAAAATATCTTTTTAAAAGTCCTTGGAAAACTCTACAATGTCTTGCTTCATCCTTAGCCATTTCATGTACCGTATCATGTATAGCATCAAAACCACGTTGTTTTGCTATTTTAGCTATATAAAATTTGGCTGAAGTAGCACCAAATTCAGCATCAATCCTTTTTTTCAAATTTTCTTTGGAAGATTTAGAAACCTGTTCCCCTAATAGTTCACAGAACTTTGATGCGTGCTCAGCTTCTTCAAAGGCTATTCTTTTATAAGCTTCAGCTATTTCCGGATAACCTTCCCTATCTGCCGCTCTAGACATAGCTAAATACATTCCAACTTCCGTGCATTCAGCATTAAAATGCATCTTAAGTCCATCTATTATTTCCTTATCATTACATTCCATACCCTCACCAATCTTGTGCTCAGTAGCTAATTCATTTGCTTCTTCTTCAGTTATTTCTACAAATTTATCTGCCTTAGCTCCACATATAGGGCATACCTCAACACCCTCATCCAATATCTCTCCACAAACAGTACATCTATATTTTTTCATAAAAAAATTATTTAATAATTATATGTAGGGTATTTTATAGATATGTAAAAATAAGGTCAAGTGTTCTTGATAGGCTCTGCATATTTATTCATAAAAATATTGATTTTCTATTTATTTATATTATTTATTATATATAATATTAATTATGGAGACTCTCATGTTTTTTAGGAAAAATTTGATATTTACAGCATTATTTTCTTTTGGTTTAGCATCCAGTTTATCTGCTTCTTCAAATAGCGGAAATCCTCCAAAGGATGAAAGAATTCCTATTAAGTTATCCGCAAAAAGTAGCAAGGAAAAAATATCAAGTATAACAATGGGAAAAAAGATTGAAGTTGACGGAGAAACTGAAGAAGAAATTACAGAACAAACCATATGGGTTGACGGGTATGAAATTCCAAGTAATAGAAGCTCAAGAGGCGAACATGAATTTACAGTTTTCCTACCTAATGGAAGCACAGAAGTAGGAGTAACAAGCCTCCCAGTAAGACTACGAAATGAATGGTTTAATTTAGAGCTGAACTATGGGCCAGATCATGAAAGAACAAGTTCAGAATGTATGTTTTCGCTACATCACCATAAATGGACGGAATAGAACAGAATTAAATAATTCTATAAAAACCATAAAATAAATACAATCAATATTGACGATTTTTATTTGTTAACTTATAATTATTTCGTACAAAAAGAATTATAGATGTCCGAGATAAAAAATATTAGAAATTTTTCAATAATAGCGCACATAGATCATGGTAAATCAACTCTAGCTGATCGGATTATAGAATACTGTGGTGGTGTAGACGAACGTGAAAAAACCGAAAGAATATTAGATTCTATGGAACTTGAAAAAGAAAAAGGTATTACCATAAAAGCACAAAGTGTAAGATTAGAGTATAAAGCTAAAAATGGTGAAAAATACATATTAAATCTCATGGATACTCCGGGACACGTTGACTTTACCTACGAGGTAAATAGATGCCTAGCTGCTTGTGAAGGTTCTATATTATTGGTAGATGCTACTCAAGGTGTAGAAGCTCAAACTCTGGCTAACGCTTATCATGCAATAGAAAATAATCACGAAATAATACCAGTTCTCAATAAAATTGACCTTCCATCAGCCGACATAGAAAAAACTAAACAACAGATAAACGAAATAATTGGTATTGATACAAGTGATACAATACTAGTCAGTGCAAAAACAGGAGAAGGAGTACAGGATTTACTGGAAGCAATTGTTAATAGATTGCCTCCTCCAATTGGAAATCCAAATAAGAAACTTAGGGCAATGCTTATAGATAGTTGGTATGACATCTATCTGGGTGTTGTAGTTTTAGTTAGAATTATAGATGGGGTTCTGAGACGTAACGATAAAATAAAAATGTTAGCTACCGGTGGTATATATCAAATGGAGAATATTGGTATATTCACTCCAAAACAAGTTAAGCTGGATAGCTTATCAAGCGGAGAAGTTGGATTTTTTACAGGACAAATAAAACAGGTATCAGACTGTAAAATTGGGGACACAATAGTACTGGCTAACGACAACCATACTAAACCACTGAAAGGTTTTAAGCATAATACTCCGGTTGTTTTTTGCGGCATCTATCCGATAGATGCCAGTGATTATAATCTTTTTAAAGAATCTCTAGCAAAACTACACCTTAATGATGCTAGTTTCGAGTTTGAAATGGAAACGTCTTCTGCACTGGGATTTGGTTTTAGATGCGGATTCCTTGGTTTGCTGCATCTAGAAATAATAGAGGAACGGCTAGAAAGAGAATTCGGTCTAGATCTGATAGCTACAGCACCATCGGTAATATATAGAGTCTACACCAACACAAGCAAAGGCTTTAAATTTGATGAAGGTAAAAATTATCTGGAGATACATAATCCGGCAGATTTACCCGATATCCAATATATAAGCAAAATCCAAGAGCCATGGGTTAGAGCTACAATTATGACACCAGATGATTATCTCGGTAACATAATAAATTTGTGTATAGATAGGCGCGGAATTCAAAATAGTTTAACATACGTGGGAACAAGAGCTATGTTGGTTTATGAATTACCCCTGAATGAAATAGTTTATGATTTTTATGATAAATTAAAGTCATATTCTAAAGGTTATGCAAGTTTTGATTGGGAAATAATTGACTATAGAGACAGTGATTTGGTTAAATTATCAATATTTGTGAATGGTGAAGCAGTTGATGCGCTATCGCTTATGATACATAGGACAAAAGCGGAAGCTAGAGGAAGGGTACTTTGTGAGAAGTTGAAGGATTTGATACCAAGGCAGATGTTTAAGGTGGCTATACAAGCAGGTATAGGAGGTAGAATAATTGCTAGAGAAACTATAAATCCTTATCGGAAAGATGTTTTGGCTAAATGCTACGGAGGGGATATAACCAGAAAAAGGAAACTTTTGGAAAAGCAAAAGAAGGGAAAGAAGAAGATGAAAATTATTGGTAATGTGGAAATCCCGCAAAATGCCTTCTTGGCGGCTTTGAAGATTGATGATTAGAGTGATTATAAAAATTATGCACTATACACATACAACATTTTTTATTAAAGTAGGAATTCTACTGTCTCATATTTTCCCTATCTATCTTTCACTATCACTGTTACAAATAATAACATCTTACCCAACAATCCTCGGAACCTCCCTCACCGACATCTTCAAAACAGCCCGATAACCAAACAAAGAATTAATTTTATCAAGTAAAAATTGACTACTATTACCCAAATAAAAAGATGTAGCAGAGTTATAGCTATAGATAATAATATTACACTGTCTTCCCTCATTTAACAACGAAACCTTACCCAAGCCACAATAGTTTGAGTATCTAGTACCAAAAATCCTATCCCAATTACTAATCAGCGTATAGATGAAGCTACTTTTGGGATTAGTTATAACAGGTTTTAAAACAGAACTCAATGAATTCCTAACACTCTTTACACCAGCACCATAATAGTCAGCCATTAAACTCCTTACTTTCTTTTTCAATTAGATCCAAAACACGCTGTTTTTTCTCATTCTCCGCCTCATATAAAAAAACTATCTCGGGCGTAAATTTAGCCTTAAACTTCTGAGCCACTATACCTCTTACTTGTCTCATGAAATCTTTATTTAATTTATCCACCAGCTCTCTCTTATAATTTTCATCGGCGCCAAATATATCTACTACTGCTTTTGCATTCAATAAATCTTTACTTATATCCACATAAATCACATTGACAAATATTTGCTGGCCATGTAGCGAAAAGCTACTTTCTATAAAAATATCATTCAATATCCTCTGTAATTTAGAGGCTTTTTGTAATTGAAAATTAGTTTTACCTTCTTTTTCATAATTTATTTTCATAATTTAATTACCATCTAATTCAATGATGTAGAATAAAATCCATTTTCACAAACTATAAAGTCTTCAACTTCATTTTGCAAAAGTTTTTGCCGCACATTATAAATTGTTGTTTCCACTAAATTATTTTCAGTCGATTTCGAATTCCAAACTTGAGCTAATAAATCTTCTTTAGTTTTTTTACAATTAGTAATTTGTAGTAAAAGTTCTATCTCTTTCTCGGTGAATTGTACTACTGTACCCCCTGTAGTAAAGGTTCGTCTATTCCTATTTATAGTTCCTAAAGAAAATACAAATATATTATCCCTAAAATACCTATAAAAATCAGAAATTTTATCTATCAATAAACTTAACCTAAAGGGTTTAATTATGTTATCGATCCCTTCTAGCGAAAAATCATTAATATTTATAATCAGTTTGTTATTTTTATCATCTATCTCCTTCAGATAGGATATAATTTTCCTCTCATCAAGACCATCAAAAATTATTATATTACTATCTTTTTCTAGAGAATTGGAAAGTGAAATATCATTAAATTCACGCTCTAATACGTTATACAATAATTTATCATCGGAAAATAAAGTTAATTTCATAATTATAGAAGAAAAAATTTTACTATGGATACTGTCAAAATAATATTTATTACACCAGCAAAAATCCCGGCAAATATGTCGTCCAGCATTATTCCATAAGTGTTTTTCATGTTAGAATCTATCTCGCCTATAATCCAAGGTTTTGTTATATCAAATAGTCTAAAAAGAACTATTGGCAAAATCATTAACAATAGACAAAATAGTATTTTATTATTAGCTACTATAGCTTGCAGATCTATACCTCTAATAAAATAGATAAAAAATAGTGATATGAAAAAACTTAACAATTGGCCGACAACTTCGTCTATAACAACTTCGCTCGGATCGTCTAAATTATTTTCGGTAATATATTTTCTTGTATAGCTATAGCCCACCATATAAATACCTGATATTATAAGAGTAATTGAAATGGCCGGTATTTTCACATTAAAATAATTAACCATAAATATAATTAAAATCCATAGTGGCAGTGTAGCTACACTAGCTATGGTACCGGGACAAACTGGGCTATAACCTATACCAAAGAAGGTAACTACTGGTTTAGTTATTATTGAAGTCATCTTTTGATCCTAAATAAAAATTTTTTGGAGTGTAAAATAAATTAAGGTATTGTCAAATGTATTATTGACTTTTTACCAAGTAGCACTACAATTGTCAGATATTTTCAATATAAATTTATACATAAGGTTTGATATGGCAAAAAAAGATATCCATCCAGAAGGACACAATTTGTCGGTAATTTTATCAAGTGGTGAAAAAATTAATATTAAGACAACTTGGGGCAAAGCAGGTGATACAATTAAATTAGATATAGATCCAACTAATCATCCTGCATGGAAAAAAGAATCCGGAACGTTTGTAAATGCTAATAACGACCAGGT
The DNA here is from genome assembly GCA_948744995.1 of uncultured Rickettsiales bacterium. Taxonomy (GTDB): domain Bacteria; phylum Pseudomonadota; class Alphaproteobacteria; order Rickettsiales; family UBA1997; genus CALXRO01. The sequence continues at coordinate 13,438 of CAPZCD010000013.1, forward strand.
ATCAAAATTTAAAAAGAAATATGGTTCTATGTTTAGCTAGACACTAAACGTGAATAGTTAAATACAGTTGAATTTTTAGTAATTAGTTTATAACAAGACGACAGGCGTTATGGAGTAAGTTTTGTCCGAAGGTCTTATTTATAAAGTTAAAGTGTCGGTAGTATCTTAGGCAATCATAATTTTTTATTGAAGTTAAGTTTAGTTTTTAATTGAAAATTCTTGAAAAATATGTAGGATAACTAAAACATCAGTAGCAATGACCATATAATTTTTATTTAATAAATCTTACTGTATTAGTTTAGTTAGATCGTTGTGAATTTTAAAACTCCACTCTAAACAGACGACCCTTAAGCTTCTTCTTCCACCTTATCCTTAAAGTACACCTGCGAGACAAACCTACGTCCCTTAGAGCCCCTTTTAAGCTGAACTACTATATCCACAACATTTTTAATGTAGGATAATATATCGTCCGGAGGCATACCCAAGCCCGCCTGCATAACCATAAGTTTCAGTTGTTGTATAGCCATTTCAGGAGTATCTGCGTGTAGTGTTGATATAGATCCCGGATGACCAGTATTTATAGCTCTCAAAAATGAAAAAGCCTCCGATCCTCTCAACTCACCAACAATTATTCTATCAGGTCTTAAACGTAAACAAGTTTCTATTAAATCCTGAGTGGTAACCTTAGCAAGCCCTTGTCCTCCTTTTGAAGCCAACAAATGAACTTTGTTAGGATGAGATTCCAGGTCTATTTCTCGTGCGTCTTCTACACTTATTAACCTCTCTATTTTTGGAATTGCTCTAAGGCAAGCATTTGTAAATGTGGTTTTACCTGTAGAAGTACCACCACTTATGATAATGTTTTTCTTTACTAATATCGATTGATACAAGAAATCTTTAATTCTATTTGCTTTCAGTAAGCGAGATAATATCACATTATTTTCATCCGTTACCTTCTCGGTAGCTGTGCTATCAAAAGCTCCCATTTTTTCATAATCCTCAAGCGTCCATGCTAATTCTGATTTCTTTCTTATAGATAAAATAACTGTATGATTTTCACAAGCTGGAGGAAAAACCACCTGAACCCTTTGGCCTTCCGGTAGTGTAGCTGACAATAATGGAGTTTCTTCGCTTATCTTTTGGTCGGTCGATTCTGCAATCAACCTTGCTAATGATTTTAGATGCTTACTATCATAACCCGGTAAATTTACCTTAAACATATCTCCACGTTTTTCAACCCAGGCTTCATTTGGTTCATTTATGGAAATTTCATTAACTCCATCTTTACTGAGTAAAACCATAATCGGCTTCAGATAAACATTTAGCGCTTCGTAACTCCTCATAAGCCAACCTCCTATTTAGATTGTTTATATATCGGCAAAGTCATATCTTGATCAACAATGATATTTATTTTTGTTCCTTGAGCTATTCTAATGGTTGGAGTTTCTTGTTTCATATTGTCTACTATACTCTGCATCTCATCGGTTATATTTGTGGTAGCATCTATTATAGCTTGCGATGCCGCGTTGGAGGTGGTAACAGTTGTAGTGCCTGTTAATCCTGTAGTTGTCTGTGTAGTATTAACCGTATTGGTAACTTTATCCAGAAGGACAGCACTTGCAACCGATATTAAACTGGATAAAAAAGTATTTTTCATAGTCTGTGCGTATTTATTATCAATATCACCATCAACACCTCCTCTCCCTAGATTATCGGCGGAATTAGCGGTTATGTTTATACTTAAACCATCAACTCTTATTATTCTCGTCCAAGTTATCTGTATCCTGGAGATATTATTACTTGTTACCGCTTGAAAACTGCCAACAACTTTGGAACCTTTAGGAATTACTATATTTTTACCGGACTCCGAATAAACATCCCTCGAAACTATAGCTCTAACCTGTGTCTGTACGTCGGTGTTAATAGCTGTTTCCAAAACTGCATTTATTATCTTTCCTTGCATCACAACTCTGGACATATCTGAAGTTTTGGTTGTAACGGAATCAATCCTGGTTTCCTGTACTGAATTGAGATTATCCTTATCTAAAATTATAATACTATTTTCATCATCACTATTTCCTTTTCCACCACCGCCACCTTGCATTTTAAACATTGGAGAACCCTGCCGTTCCTGAACTATTTTTCTTCTTTGGGCTATCTGTAACTCTCTTTCCTCTTCTTTTTTTTGCTCTTCTATTGCAGCTAACGCATCCGCTGATACTTCATCTGGTATACTACCAGGTGGTGGTGTAGTAGAACTAGTTGACGGGCTACTTTCTCCACTACTAAATATTGGTATTTTTATCTTTTTCTTAGCTTCCTCCTCTTCCGCTTTTTTCTTTTCAAGTTCATCGGCTAATTTTTTAGATTCATCTCTTAGTCTATTCATTTCGTTTTCAAAACTTTTGAGCCTGTCATTTATCATATCGTCGACTTCTTCTTTTGAAAATCCATTAATCTCTTTTTCCACTTTCTTAACTTCTTTTAGCTCTTCAGAAATACTTTTGGTTATTGTGGCTGGTAATTCAGGTAGCTCCGGTAGCTCTAAAACTTCCTTTTCATTGGAGACAAAAACATCACCTTTGTAACCAATATCAGCTAAGCTATCTATATTATCTATGGTCGGGGAACTGTTAACTCTACCAATTTCTTTTTCATCTTTAACTATAGCTGTATTATCAACGACTACATCATCCTTACTGCCGGATGAAAATATAAATAAAAAAACTACAACACTTACAACGACAGCTACAGTAACTACTATATATTTTATATTGTTATTCCTAGCCTCAGCTGATGCCGAGGTATCATCACCCTCAACATCAACAACCGGTTCCTCCTCCACAACTACTGGATCATCTTTATTATTCTCTGCCATAGTAACTAAATAAGTTTAGAACCACTAAAAGCATTTAAAACTTTTGTAGCTATATTATTTTGGCTTGATTTTACATTGACCGAATTATTTTGCAATTTCTTAATTAGATCGCCTATTTCCGGAATATTAACTCCATAACAAATCTTCATTATCAGGACTTCTATAAAACTTTTATAGTTGGAAATACTTTTTATTTCAGCCAAAGCTCTGATAGTAAACTGCCATATTCTCATCAATGCCGGAATAGAGACTTTACTAAAATTTTTATCTAGCCAATCAACCTGAAATGACGATAAATTATACAAATTATTTCCAGTATTTTTCATTAAAAGTTTATGAGTTATGTCCAATAGATCATTCAAAAACACTTCAACATTGATTACCGATTGATAAATAATATCAAATTTTTCTATAGCACCATTTATATCCATATCCAATATGGAACTATACATATCATAAATCTTTTCCTTTCCACCAATACCAAGTAGATTAACTACAACATCTTCTGCTATTTTCTTAGAGAAATTGTTAAAAGATATGGTTCTATCTAATAGTGATAAAGAATCCCTAACAGAGCCTTCCGCCGAATAGGCTAATATAGAGGCTGCATTCTCATCTAGCTCATAACCTTCTTTAGAAGCTATATCAATAAGATTTTTTTCTAAAATTTCCGTTGGAACTCTAGCTAAATCAAATCTTATACACCTTGATAGAATTGTAATAGGTACTTTTCTTATCTCAGTGGTAGCAAAAATAAATTTAACATGTTCTGGCGGCTCTTCTAGAGTTTTCAATAGGGCGTTGAAGGCACTATTGGATAACATATGTACCTCATCTATAATATAGATTTTATACCTGGAAGATATGGGCGCATAATTAATATTATCTATAATATCCCTTATATCATTAACTCCTGTATGACTGGCAGCATCAAATTCTATAACATCTTGATCAGAACTATTTGCTATTGACTTACAGTGGACACATTCCAAACATGGCTCCGGTGTCTCTAAACTATCACCATTTTTACCTATACAATTCAAAGATTTTGCTATTATTCTAGCTGTTGTAGTTTTGCCTATGCCCCTTATACCAGTTAATATAAATGCATGGTGTATTTTTTTACTTTTTATAGCATTGGTTAGCGTTTTTACCAGAACATCCTGCCCTATAATTTCACTAAACGTTTTTGGTCTGTATTTAATCGCTAGAACCTTATAATTCTCTGAACTTTCTGCCATATCAATAGGTAAAATAATTTGAATTTAAAAAAACAACTTCTGACTTTCCGGTATCGGCTTTTTTAATAATAGCTACAATACTAGTGATATTTTTACCTTTTTCTCTTTTAGCTTTTACTTCATCAACAAATTTTTCTATATCCTCCTTACTCCTTATCTGTGTTTGGTTAAGAGTAAGTAATATATCACCCTTTTGAATATTTTTATCAGTAATTAGACCATTAGCTTTAACATCTAGTATATACATACCTTCGTCCTTTTTAGCTGTAATACCATATCTTTCAATCAAGGCATCATCTATTTTTGACAAAAACATATCAACAAATTCAATAGAGTTAGACTTAATTTTCTCATTCAATTGATTATATCTGGTGAAAAAAGGATTATCTTCTACCTTAATCCTCAACTTGATACGTTTACTATTCCTTAAGACAACAAAATCTAAACTGCTGGAAATCATGGTATTTGATATAATATTATTCAAATCCTCAATACCACTTACTTTTTTTCCGTCGCAAGAAATAACAATATCAGATACCAATAAACCCGCCTTTTCCGATGGAGAATTTTTCTCTATATCGGTTATCAAAACTCCGGTTGTAGTATTACCATATCCGAATATATGGGAAAGATTTGTATTCGTACCTAAAAAGTTATTCAAGGTTATACCATCAACTCCAATATAACCATTTTGATTATAACCAAAATCTATCAAATTTTGGATAATTGATACCAAGTTCATATCGATTGGTATAATAAAACCAATATTATAACCTCCTCTATAAAAAGACATACCCACAACCCTACCATCAACAGCAAACACCGGCCCTCCAGAGCTTCCGGACTCAATAGCAGCATCCGTCTGTATTGCTTTAACCGTCCTAGAACTATCAGTAACTATTCTATCAACTGCAGAAACTATACCACGCGAAACCGATAAACCATAATTATACGGGTTACCAACTATAACTACATCCTCACCAACATCAAGTTTTTCTTCATTATTGCCTATTTCAATATAACTAAACTTTTCTTTTGAATCTTTTTTAGGTTTTATCTTAATAACAGCTATATCCATAGGGTAATCCTGCCCTACTAGTTCAGCCTCATATTCCTCTCCATCATATTTAACAATTATCTTCTTACTATTATCCACAACATGGCTATTGGTTAGTATATATCCATTTTCTCTTATCACAAAACCGGATCCCCAAGAAACATCATCTTCGCCATTGTATAAGAAATAGTTTTTATTATAGTCCTGATTTGCACTGAAACACATTATAGATACAATAGCCTTCTTATTTTTTTCAATCAAATCATGGACAGAGCTTTTATCAATATTTTCAGCGATTTCGTCTCCTTGATAATTATCAGCATCATTATTAGCGAACAAACCGCCACTAATACTAGCAAATCCAAAATAAAAAACTAAAATTAAAGTAGATAACCTCATTTCCTAATTAACTCTCCCTGTAATTTATCCAATATCAATAGTAGATTTTTAGAATCTTCCTCTGGAACTTTCTGCTTCTTTAGGTATTTCACAAACATATCTCTGAACTTACCCAAAGCTTTTCCCAGATCAACTTCCCTTAATTCCATATTAATATATACAGCACCATTATCATCAACATAAACCCCACTTCTCTTTATAGATAGTAGATCAAAATTACTCGTATAATCATCAAGCAATTTTTCAAAACTAGTGGAATTAATACCTATAGCCGCAACTTCTCCCTTTAGAGAAGTTAAAATAGTTGATTTAATCTTCGTAATTATATTTTGCCTTCCAATTAACTCAGCTTCTTTTACTTGGAAACCGAAACCAAATTCGCCCTTAGGGGACACACCTATAGAACATATACCGGTACCACACTTCCCCCCCTTCATCCAGGAAGGCTTAGCTTCTTTATCTATAGTCTTTAGAGATTCCAATTCGTCATCTTTCCAAAAAAAACACGAAGAAAGTAACAATAAAAGTACTACAGGAAAAACATATTTCTTTTTAAAATTCATTGATCGTTGCCTTGTCTACCCATTAAACTCAAAAGATATGTAAATACATTAATAAAATCTAAATAAAGTTCCAATGCCCCTATAACGGCTACCCTTTCTTTAAAATCTTGACTGTTACCAATGTAGCTATGTAAATTTTTAAGTTTTTGTACGTCATAGGCTGTATACAGAGTAAAAATAACTACACCAGAACAGGAAATCATGTAGTTGATACTACCACTTCTCGCAAAAATATTAATTAGAGAAGCTATAAGCAGTCCAAAGACTCCCATATATAAAAATGAGCTCAAACTTGTCAAATCTTTTTTTGTACTATATCCGTACAAACTCATGCAGCCAAAAGTTAAAGCTGTTGTTAAAAATGTTTCTACAATATTTTCTCTGGTATAGACTATGAATATGGTTGAAAGAGATATACCCATCAGCCCCGCAAAAATATAGAGTTTATTTTTTGCATCCTGTACGCTAGACGTCATAACGGATTTACTTATGCTTAAAGATAAGAAAATCGGCGATAACATCACTATCAACCTCATCAAAAAATTTCCGAGAAAAAAGCTCAATAGTGCTCTGCTATTACCAACTATAAATGCTACTGCGCTGCTGATTAGCAGTGCTATACCCATATTTTTATATATTAGGTACATGTAATCTCTCAGGCTGTCATCGCGAGAGAATGTGTTTTCGTTTGAGTAGATGTTTGCGTATCTCATAGTAAACCCTGTTTTTTGAAATTTTCATACATTATATCATAGGTAATTAATAATTCAAGATTGCGGGAAAATTAAAGGCTCTGGTCTCCATTTCTTGATATTCACCTAAGCAACTTTATTTCTATAATATT
>CAPZCD010000014.1 GCA_948744995.1 uncultured Rickettsiales bacterium
CCTAACAAATAGAACGTCCTTTTGAGGATTCTTTAGCTTTCATTCTGGCTGCTTTCATATTTATTGCAATAATATGCTCTTTAGTTAATGGTTTAGCAACATCTAAAATGGCTTGGCCAAGATCTTTATTATATTTTAATGCTTTATTAATGTCTGTTAATATCTTATAAGAGCCATCTTCCATTTTACAATTTGGATCTAGTAAATTTTCTATATTACAATCTTCTGTTTGGCTTGCTAAATAAGCTAAACCAGTCATAATACTCTCAAATGATTGTCTAAAATGCCCACTTGAATTGCTTATGTTGTGTATTTTACCATCTTTTATAATTAGAAGACCAGAAGCCTCAACTTTTCTTTCTCCTTCGTATTCAAAGTTACTATGATTAGAAAATTCACCATTTTGTTCTTTTTTAAAAAAACTCATTGGTTTACCAACTGGTTTAACAAAAAAATGTGCACCGTCTTCTAAAATTTTTCTATTTCTAGTTATTTTAGTTGATTTACCTTCACCAGTTGTTCCGGCCAGATTTGTTGCATCAAAAAGTTTCATAGGTTTTATTGATGAACGAGAGACTTCGTTCCCGGTATCTTTATCAGAAAATATAATATCTACTAGCTCATTGTTTTTAAGAATACTACCCAAGTTATCTTTTGTAATTTTTTCATCCCTATTAAGAGTTTCTAATGATCCAACCGTTTTGTAATCATACTTTTTAAATAATTCTTCTAATAAAAATCCCTGCGCTTCACTTAAATCATCATTTGTGGGAGTTTCATTAAGTTCTTTTCCTACTAATTTTAAAGATAGCTTATTAAGCAGTGTTTCTATTACTATATATTTTTTAGCTTCTAATATATCGTTTTCTGTTGGGGTTTTGCCTGTATTACGTTTTATTGATTCCAAGAGTGAAGACAATTTTTTTTCTAATTTAGGTCTGCCTTTAGACTCACCTTCCTCTTCTTCATATAGCTTAACCCCATTTTCTTCACATATTTTTCTTATAATATCATATTGCTGTGTCCAGAAAAGATTGGTATTGAATTCACCACTATTAGAATATATATCACTGATTTTTAAAACTTTTTCTCCTGTTTTTTTATCATAAACTATAATATTCGTTTGCTTAAGACTTTCTATAATCTTATCAAGATTATCACTAGCATCTAATAATCTAACTATTTTATAGTTATACTCCTTAAATAATTTTTCTAATATAAATTTTTTACCTTCAAGTTTATCACTCTCTGTTATAGTCTCGTTAGGTTTTTTCCCTACTAATTTTAAAGATAGCTTATTAAGCAGTGTTTCTATTACTATATATTTTTTAGCTTCTAATATATCGTTTTCTGTTGGGGTTTTGCCTGTATTACGTTTTATTGATTCCAAGAGTGAAGACAATTTTTTTTCTAATTTAGGTCTACCTTTAGACTCACCTTCCTCTTCTTCATATAGCTTAACCCCATTTTCTTCACATATTTTTTTTATAATATCATATTGCTGTGTCCCAAAAAATGTGTTATTAAGTTCATTCCCATTAGGATATATACCAGAATCAATGATTTTGTCATATAATATTTCCTCTGGCTTAGAATCAGGCTGAATTCCATGTATTTCTTTTTTAATTTTAATTTGTCCTCTTGATAGTTTTATTGCCTCATTAATACTTTCAACTGAATTTATTTCAATCTTAGTCTTTTCTTTACCATTATTTCCATAATAGGCATAATAGGTATAATTATTTTTTTCTTCATTTTTTTCTATAGAATCAATTAAGCGCCCATCTATTGAATATCTATAGTAGCTATTTTCATCTTTTTTTACTATATATTTATCTTTACCATCTATGCTTCTTTTTATTATACTATAATTATTTTCTTTTTGAAGTTCACCTTCTTTATTAATACAAAGAACCTTATTATCAGAATCACTAAAAACTATTTCATTTCCAATATAGTATACCGGCTTCTCTAAACCATTTTCAAACAAAACACCAGGAACCCCTGTATTTTTACTATTAAAAGCATCACAAAAGGTTCTCTCATCCTCAAAAGTTTCTCTTCCATCTTTATCGTCTATAAAGTATTTTGATCTAGACATAATAGTGCAAATTTTATTCCTAATTTTAGGATAATTTATTTTCTTTAATAATCAATAACATAAAACTTTCAAAGAGAAAGATAATAACAAACAAAAAATCTACATTTTTAGCATAAAACCCAATATTTAATAACATCTAATTTATTTTTTCCCAAAAATACCAAATATTTTACCAAAAATACCACTATTATTCTTCTTTTTTCTATTATTACCGCTACTTGTCCGCTGTTTTGCCGAATTAGTCCTTTTTCTTTGTTGTTTTCGCGATAAGTTATCACTAGCATTTTGCGACCTAGCACTCGCTTTTTCTGCCATCGATTTGTTATAGTAGCAACTACTACCAAAATTTACGTTAAATTCACAATCGTCCAAATTATAAAACTGCCCATCATCAAAACTATTATTTATTTTACCCATCTGTTGTATAGGACACAAATCCATTTTTTCTTCATCTGTCAAGGAATCTCTTTTCTTTATTTCAAATTCATTAGTTACCTTTAAAGAATCATTAGATAATATTATATAAATATCATAATTTTTCTCTATATCTGCTATTTCTGCTCTTTTATAGTTTAACATAAAATTTACAACATCCGGATTTGCAAAAACATTTACTACCTTAACAAATCTCTCCTTGGTAGAATACTTTATAGCCCTTAATATATTGTTCGCAACCAAATATTTAGATCTAACCGTTCCATGACCGGAACAGTTGCCGCACTTTTCATTAACTCTTTCATAAAGCCCGGAATTTACCCTCTGCCTCGACATTTCTAGTAGACCAAATATAGTTATTCTATCAACCTGGACTTTAGCTTTATCCATTAAAGTAGCATCTCTCATAGCTTTCTCAATAGCTCTGCGATTTCTACTCTCCATCATATCTATAAAATCAATAACTATTAGACCACCTATATCTCTTAACCTTAGCTGCCTGGCTATTTCTTTCGCTGCTTCAATATTTGTAGAAACAGCCATTTCTTCAACACTTCTTTCTTTTGTAGATTTACCGGAGTTGACGTCTATGGCAACCAATGCTTCCGTTTGATCTATCACTATAGAGCCACCGGATGGTAAATTTACAACATTTAGATATAAATTCTCAATCTGATCTTCAATATTATATTTATAAAAAATTGGGGTTTTATCCGAGTGCTCTATAATTGTTGTCTTTTGTTCTGGCATTATAACCTTAACTAACGATTTTATATGTTTATAGGCTTCATGCCCCTCTACAATTATCTCTCTTATACTATCATCACATAAATCTCTTATTGACCTCTTTAGAATATCGTCTTCCGAATGTATGAAAGCCGGAGCTTCAGATTCTAGTGTTACTTTTTTTATAGTTCCCCAAAGTCTAGTTAAATACACATAGTCCCTAAAAATTTCCTCTGGTTTTTTACCAACCCCAGCTGTTCTTATTATAACGGAGCTGTTGGCATCAGGACTTATGGTATTTAGAATATTCCTTAAAATTTTTCTATCTCTTATATTGGTTATTTTCTTAGATATACCACCTTTTCCTTCAACATTAGACATCAACACCGAATATTTACCGGCCAAAGTTATATAGGTAGTGAGAGCAACACCCTTATTACCTCTCTCTTCCTTTAAAACTTGTACCAGAAGGCATTGTCCTTCTTTTAAAACGTCCTCTATTTTATATTTTCTAAAATCACTGTATCTTGTTGGTTTTGATTCGTCATCGCTTATCTCTTCACCATAGATGGTATCATTATTTTCATTTTCATGGTTGCTAAAATCTATATCAATGTCCTCGATTTCAGCATTATCTTCAATAATAGGTTCCCCTGTTTCACTGTCAATTTCCAAGAAATTTTCCTCATTAAAGTCTTCATCGGTAGCATCCTCAACTTCATCTGTAATTATGTTATACTTTTTATCTAAATTATTAAAAAACCTTACTGCTGTTAGATCGGTTTTTCTTTCTTCAGGGATATTGTAGTAATCGGGATGTATATCTGATATAGGTAAAAAACCATGTTTATCACCCCCATAATTTATGAAAGCCGACTGTAGCGAAGGTTCCAACCTTATTATTCTGGCAAGATAAATATTACCTTTTAATTGTTTTATGGAAGTAGCTTCACGATCCATATTCTGTAATTTATTATCTTCATCAACTATGGCTACTCTAGTTTCTTCAGGAAAAGCAGCATCAATCAATAATCTATTAGTCATCTACAAACCTTTAACTTTGTTACATAAATTGAATTTCAAATAAGTCATTTGGCTATTTGAATAAATGTTAAAATATTTCTATAAAATCTACTTTTGCCCTGTTATTCTAGTTTTTGTAATTTAAAAAACAATGATTGTTGGATGACCTGGCGGTTTACTAGGGTACTGTTAATTTTCTGTTGGCCATCTTAGATATATTTTTTAAGTTTTGAAAATTTAAAATAATACTAATCATTCAAGTAGTATTAATATAATCCATAATTAACTATGGGTAAAATATTTTACCTATATTTTACCCATATTGACTTATTGGGATAAACGTTCTATCACTAATTTATAACCAATCTAGGATTATAATTTATGGAAGAGGAAATTAGAATAAATTTACCGATTATAGATAAAAACTTATACAATAAATACCTGTTAGAATATGTTGACGGAATAAAAAATAATATAAATCTAATGACTTTGATTCATAAAACAGAAGAACCTATTTATTTAAACTGGGATGAAATTAAATACAAAAGTTGGATACCTAATCAATATACAAAAAAAGAGTTTTGGACTTTAATAAGGGTTCATAGAGATATTAATTATAGAAATACTCCTATCAGATCGCAAGATAATAATAATTTTAAATACTATGAATTACATAATTTTAATAGTAGTAATTTATTCCCAGATAATAAACCAAGAATTAATATTAACGAATATCTGAAATCAAGTATATTAGAAGAATCAATATCATCTTCTCAACTGGAGGGAGCAAATACTACCAGAAGGAAAGCCAAAAAAATGATATTAGAAGAACAAAAACCAACTAATAATTCGGAACAGATGATTTTAAATAATTATAATGTAATGCAACGGATACAAATTGACTATAAAAGCGAAGAGTTATCAATTGAAATGATAAAAGAGCTACACCTAATTTTAACGAAAAATGATAATAATATAGAAAATAATAAAAAAGGAATTTTTAGAACTAATAAAGACGAAATTGTGGTTGGTAGTAAAATAATAAATAGATATAGTTATAGGACACCATCAATTGAATTTGTAAATGAAGAACTGGGTAATTTAGTAGCTTTTGCTAACAATAAAAGTAGAATAGAATATATAAATCCAATAATAAAGGCAATAATGTTGCATTTTTGGTTTGCTTATCTGCATCCATTTGTAGATGGTAATGGTAGATTAGCAAGATGCTTATTTTATTGGTATTTAGCTAAAAATAATTTGGGAATGTTTACTTTTTACCCTCTTTCTACAGTTATAAAAAACTCAAGAAATCAATATTCAAAAGCTTATCTTTATACAGAGCAAGATAATTACGATTTAAATTATTTTATAGATTATAATCTAAGAAAAATAGCAGAAGCTAAGAAATTGTTTGAAAATTATATCATTAAAAAATTAATGGAAGAAAAAAATATAGATAGTATTGTCTTAGAAAAAAATTTAAACATTAGACAAGAACAAATTTTGAAAAATATTAATGCAAATAAATTCTCTTTTATAACATTAAAATCCTATAGAAATATCTTCGATATATCAAAGCCAACCGCCATTAAAGATTTAAAAGAACTGGAAAGCAAAAATATTTTAAAAACTAAGAAAGTTGGAAGAGAGATCAGATATTATATTTAATCTGGTAATGTTCTCATTCAAAAAATTAAAAGTAATAATTATAATTATTCTAATTGAGTTATTTGGCAGATAATAAATTTCAACCAGATCGTTTAGATCATTCAAATAAATGTTGAAATATTTTTTATAAAAACTATTTTTACGATATTCATCGTAGTTTTTACAATTTAAAAAACAACAATTGTTTAATAGAGAGAATTTAAATTTTATTAAAAAATGGTATCTAGCTGTAGATGGTAGACTACTGGCAATATTTTATCTACTGGTGCTATCCAGTTGTATGTTTAGTTTTAGCTTCAGTCCATCAGTAGCAAACAGAATAGGAGTAAATGAATACCATTTTTTTAAGCATCAGCTAGTTTTTTCAGCTATGTCAATATTTTTAGTTTTTATAATTTCTCTGATGAGTAAAAATCTAGCCAAAAAGAGTGTTTTCATATTTTTTTTCATAGCTTTTTTACTTTTAATTCTCGTACCATTTTTTGGTTTTAAGACAAAAGGCGCTAAAAGATGGATTTATATTTTTGGTTTTTCATTTCAACCGACAGAATTTATAAAACCTGCACTGATACTGCTAAATTCTATCTTTTTGGAGAAAATTATAAAAACAAAAGACGGAAAATATTTGGCGTTTTCCTTAATTTTCTACTTTATTTGTGTTTTATTCATAGTAAAGCAGCCAGATATAGGAACATTAATTTTATTGAGTGCCGTATTTTTTACGCAGATATTTTTATTGGATATTATAGAAATAAAATACTATTTATATTTATTAGTTATTTCAACTATTTCTGTATTTTTATTATATAAATCTCTACCACATGTATCCAATAGAATAGATAATTTTTTAACCAGTGTAAAAAATCCAGAAATGGCTAATTATCAGGTCAGAAGATCGTTACTTAGCTATAAAAATTCAGGCCTAATGGGTAATGGTTTTCTAAATGGATATGTAAAAAATCATATACCAGATGCACATACAGATTTTATATTTCCAGCTGTAACAGAGGAATTTGGTTTTATAATATCGTTCTTAATAGTCAGTTTATATTTATATGTGTTCATTAGAGCGGTAATTTTAGCTTGTTTTTGTAAAGATTTTTTTCAATTCACGGCTCTTTTTGGGTTGTCGCTATTGCTTATGGTTCAAACTACCATAAATATCTGTGTTTCTATGAATTTATTGCCAACAAAAGGTATGACCTTGCCACTCCTGAGTTATGGCGGATCGTCTACAATTGGTATGTCTATATTATTTGGCTATATTTTAGTGTTTACTAAAAATGATTTTGGTGTTGGAGAACAGAATAAGGAATTGTTAATGGTCTAATACTGTTAATTATTTAATTTTTAACTTACATACCTCATAAATCACCCTCTTTGATAGCTGCCAAAACCGAATTATAAAAACTTTTTAGTACTTTGTCATTGCTATGATTTAATTTATCCAACATATCTTTAAATTCTTTGTTAAAATTCTCATTTTTTATATTATTTTTAACAAAATTATAAATTTTCTCCAGAGTTTTACATATTTCTTTTTTCCTACTGGCATCAGCGTCTTTGTCTATAAACTCTTCCTTAAGAATTTTTTCAAAATCCTTTCTTATTTTTTTATCAATAGGTTTTTTGGTAATTTTTTCTACTATATTCAGTAGAAAATTAGTTGCTATATCACTATAAATTTCATTTTGCCAAGTTATAACCTTAACATCTTTTATTTTGTTATTATCAAATAAAATATACATTCTAGATTGAGCGGCAGGAAGTAAACCAGAGTGCGAAAAAAACTTAGTATTTTCTCTTTCATTGATATAAATTCCTAATGAATATCTAGATTTAGTTGCTATACCTGAATATTCAATCGCTTCATTGACTATAAATGATTCATAAAATTCTTTTGCTTCTTTATTTTTATCATCCGGAATTAAATTATTACTATTACCTAAAATGAAGTTTCCAAGTTGTTCCGCATATATTTTTAGAGCATTAGTTGTAGCACATAATGAACCTGAACCATTATCGATAAACCCAAGAGAATAAACACCTTCAGTCTCATTAATTTCATCTAGGGTTATCCACGTATAATTTATTGGAAATCTAGTTCTATCTTTATATGGGACCTCGTAAAAGGGCATTATTTTATCCTCTAGTTTTAATGGTTTTAATATTCTATCTCTAATTTCCTCAAAAAAATCTTTTTTGTCACTCATTAATCCCATTAGCTCATATAAAAGAAGAAAAGCATCATTATTGTAAATAAATTTGCCTCTTTTTTCCCTATCAATTTTTAATTCAGTTCCAAATTGCTTTAGAAATAAATCTGTATTCGTTACATATCCTTCTTTGCTAAATGGTGTACCATCATCTAATCTTTTAAACATACTTGGATTTCTAGCCTTTGATAACTCAAATATTTTAGGAGAAAAAATATATTCTTCTTCTTTAATTCTAGTTATACCAGAAATATGCCCGGCTAATTCTCTTAAGGTTAAACTTGCAAAATCTTCGTTTTTTTCGCATAGATTTAGCCATTTTTTAATTTTTTCTAATTTCCTTTTTTTCGCTGTAGTTTTTCTATTTAATAGCAGCTTTTTAATTGTTATATCACTGGCTTTTTTGTTGTTTAATAGATATTTATTATTATCATCAATGAAAAATAGAGCATCCCCTAATCCTGTAAAGGATTTATTGATACTAGCGATGGGTGAAATTAAATCCCCACCTTTTTCTGGAATTTGATATTCTTGGCAAATTTCTGGCGGTGCCAGGTAGTTTGCTATAGTTTCCATATTTGTTCATCCAACTATAAAAGGTGATTTAATTAAATAAGTCTTTTCTTTAAAATCAATAAGAAGATTTCTAATAATATTGTTTAATATTACTAGAGAACTATATAATTTCTTTTACAGTAACTCTACCTCCAATTTGACATATAAAAGCAAAAGCATACCATAGTAGCAGATTGTCACAAACAAAAACATGAAATTTACTTTATCTTGGCTAAAAGAATATTTAGAAACAGAAGCTACTTTAGACGAAATTACCGATACCCTAAACAAAATAGGGTTAGAAGTTGATGATGTATTGGACAGAAAATCAGAACTGAAGGATTTTAATTGCGTTATAATAGAAGAATGTATAAAACATCCAAATTCGGATCATTTGCACCTATGTCAAGTTAGATATAGCAACAACAGAGAGCCAATTACCATAGTTTGTGGAGCTCCAAATGCCAGATCCGGTTTAAAAACAATATTGGCACCCGTAGGTTCAAAATTACCAAATGGTATGGAAATAAAAAAGAGTAAAATTAGAGGTATAGAAAGTAATGGAATGCTATGTTCCGAAAAGGAGCTTGGGTTAGGCGAAAATCATGAAGGTATAATAGAAATTGATAGTCAAGTTGAAATTGGTACAAATTTATCCACAATTTTTGGTCTCGATGATCCCGTAATAGAGATTTCCATAACACCAAATAGGGGCGACTGCCTTGGAGTTTATGGTATAGCTAGAGATCTAGCTTGCGCTAATTTAGGGGTGCTAAAGAAAATTGAAAAACCAAAAATAAAAAAATCTTTTGAAAGTAAAATTCAGTTGAATGTAACTGATAAAAATTGCCCGGTGTTTTATTTTAGAGAAATAAAGAATTTAAAAAATTGTGAATCACCAGAATGGCTAAAAAATAGGCTAAAATCAATTGATATTAACCCTAAAAATGCTTTAGTTGACATAGTAAACTACGTTATGTTTTCCTTTAATAAGCCGTTGCATTGTTATGATGCATCAAAAATTAATGGTTCATTGAAGGTAGAATCTGCCGATGGAGGTGAAAATTTTACCGATCTTTTTAATAAAAAATACACTCTAAATAAAGATGTAACTATCATAAAAGATGACAAAAAAATATTGTGTCTTGGAGGAATAATAGGTGCTGAATGTAGCTGTAGCTCCTTAGATACGACTAATGTTTTAGTTGAATCTGCTATATTTGATGCAATAAATGTTGCCAAAAACAGTAAAAAATTGAATATACAAACCGATTCAAAATATAGATTTGAAAGAGGTAGTGATTATGACACGGTTGAATTTGCGCTAGATTATGCTTGTCAGCTAATATTAGATATTTGTGGTGGAGAGGCTAGCGAATTGGTAAAATATGAAGAAAAGGATTATAAGAATTCGATAACAAAATTTATAGATATCAGTCTGGATGATGTGGAAAAGTTACTTGGAATTAAAATACCAGAAGAAGATATTATAAATATTCTAAAAAAACATGAATATAAGATAACTAGAAAGTATAATAATCTACGTTTGGAGGTTCCAAACTACAAAAATAATATAATTTGTAAAGAGGATGTAATTGACGATATCATAAGAATCTATGGTTACGATAAATTGAAAAATGAAGACTTTTTAGATAATAAACTCTTTATAAAAGAAGGTAATCTGTTTGTTAAAAAGTTTGAAGAAAAGCTATATAAAATTAGACAAACTCTTGTTTCTAATGGTTTAATTGAAGTTATCAGTTATTCATTTTTAAAACGAGAAGATAATGCTTTATTTGCTGAAACCAAGGATGAACTAGATGTACTTAATCCCATAACGTTTGATTTGTCATATATGAGACAAAGTTTACTGCCAAATATACTCAATATAATTGCTAAAAATAAAAATCGTGGTTATGAAAATATATCATTTTTTGAAATTGGGAATGTTTTTAATGAATGTAAGATAGATAGTGAAAATACAGTTATTTGTGGTGTTAGACAGGGTAAATATAAAGTTAAAGATCCTTACAATGAAACTAGAGATTTTGATATTTATGATGTAAAAAAGGATTTGTTTGATATATGTAGCGTTTTTGGAATTACTGGAAATAAACTTATGATCAGCAAAAATACGCCAAATTACTATCATAAGGGTAGAAGTGGCAGCATTTATATGGGAGGTATATTGATCGGCTATTTTGGGGAATTGCATCCAAGTATATCTGAATATTTCAATCTGAAAAAACCCGTAGTATTTGAATTTTTTGCTGATAAGCTGCCATCTAAGCTGTTCTTAGAAAATAAAATAAAGGGAGCGTTTGTTGCAAATGATTTGCCAAAAGTTGATAGAGATTTCGCTTTCTTTGTGGATAAAGATGTAGAAATTGCTTCGATTGTGCGAGATATTTATTCGGTTGATAAGAAACTTATAGATAATGTTTTTTTGTTTGATGTTTATACTGAAAGTTCTAGTTCCGATAATAAATCAATTGGAATAAATGTAAGTTTTCAACCAAAATTAAAAACTTTGACGAAGGATGAAATAAATTCTGTTGCTGATGCTATTGTGAATCTTGTTTGCGAGAAGTATAACGCAGTTTTGAGGGATAAATAAAAATTTTATTATTTTTTTGGATGTAGTAATTTTAATTGCTTAAGATATGATGGTTACAACTACTATACATAATTATGTATTTTGTTTCTTGATTGCAAATAACCTCTAAAAATGCCAGAAATTAGAAATTAAACCTTAATTTTTTATTAAACAGGTATAAAATCTTTCAAAAATATAGAAATTATACTTGTTTAATAGCAAGCTTAGTAGCAAATATTATTAAACCTTGAAAAGGTTATTATATTTTTTACATTAAAAGAGGTATTTATTCATATTTTAATATATTTTTTATGACAAAAACAAGATTGGGGTTATTACAAATAGATTTATTTTCTTATTTTCTTATAATATTTTCAGCAAATTATTTTTAATTAACTTTTTAATATTCCATAAAGTCGACTGAAAAAATGTAAATAAAAACATAAAATCATTTGTATAAATGTAATATTATCCATAAAGTCATTTGATATATGTGTTGATTTTTAATTTTAATCCATCATGATTTAGTTATATTATAATATTTTTAATTTAAATTATGTACAGAGAGATATTCAAAAAATTAGGAGAGTGGAAAAAAGAAAATAGTAGGAAACCTTTAATTATAGAAGGAGCAAGACAAGTTGGTAAAACTTGGGTTATGAAAGAATTTGGGAGAATGACATATAAAGATAATGTTATTTATATAAATTTTGATAAAAATAGAGAATTTGATGGTTTATTTAGTGATAATCTGGAACCACAAAAAATAATAGACAGATTAGGCGTTATACTAAATAAAAAAATCACAGAACAGACTCTTATTTTGTTTGATGAAATTCAGGAATGTCCAAGAGCTTTGACTTCACTAAAATATTTTAGTGAAGAAACTAATTATCAAATTATTTGTGCTGGTAGTTTTCTTGGTATAGCTTTACACAAAGGAACATCTTTTCCAGTGGGTAAAGTAGAATTTTTGAATCTATATCCTATGAATTTTAATGAATTTTTAATGGCTAATGGAGAAGAAAAAATAGTAACGGCAATGGAATTACAAGATTTCGAATTGATAAAAGTATTTAAAAAAGATTTAGAAGAATACTTAAAATTATATTTTTATATAGGTGGTATGCCGGAAATAGTTAAAGATTATATAGAAAATAAAAATTTACAAAAAGTTAAAGAAATACAAAAAATTATACTTGAATCCTACGAAAGTGATTTTTCAAAGCATACGGAAAAGAATGTATTTCCCAGAATGTTGGATTTATGGCATTCAGTTCCGAGTCAATTGGCAAAAGAAAATAAAAAATTTATATATAAAAATATAAAAGAAGGAGCTAGAGCTAGAGAATATGAAGTTGCTATGCAATGGTTAAATGATTGTAGATTAATAGCTAGGGTGGAAAATATTACCAAAGCAGCATTGCCGCTAACTGCCTATATTAATCCTTCAAGTTTTAAGCTTTTCTTTGTAGATATAGGTTTGTTATCTGCTATGTTACCATTAAATTATAGTTTAATATTTAGTAGTAATGATATTTTAAAGAATTATAAAGGTGCCCTTACAGAACAATTTGTTCTTCAGGAATTAAAATGTTTAAATGATAAATCAAATAGGGAAATTTTAATAAACTATTGGAGCAAAGAAAGAGGAATGGCAGAAGTTGATTTTGTTATTCAGAAAAATAATCACATAATACCTATTGAAGTAAAAGCAACTGTTAATTTACAGGCAAAAAGTTTGAAAACTTATGATGAAATTTTTAAACCGGAGGTTATGATTAGAACATCTTTGGCAGATTATAAAAAAACAGATAATTTAGTTGATGTTCCTTTGTATATTATGAGAAAATTTGTTGAAAGACTGTAAGATTTCAAAGTCATGAGTCTGGTCTATATTTCTTGAAAACATCTTTGAAATTAATTGAAGGACCAATAAAAAATAGTATAGAGGAAATCTATTAAGTAATATTAAATTATTAATAATATAATTAAGAAATAGAGATCAGAGCCAAAACTATTAACCAATATCTTGACAAAAATTATCATAGTTTCATAATATATTTATTATCATTTTATCATTAGTATGAGATTAAATATTGAAATAACCGAACAACTACAAAAAAACATAAAAAATTATTCCTTAAAAAATAATCTAACCATAAAGGAACTTATAACCAGTGCAATAGAAGATAAAATAAGTAACACAAAAACAGATAATACGAAAAAAAACAAAGTTTTTACAATAGGATTGATATGTGGTGGACCTTCAATGGAGAGGGGAATATCACTAAATTCTGCGCGCTCTGTAGCCGATCATATAGAAAACAAAAATATAAGAATTAGAGTATTTTACATAGATCAGGACAAAAATCCTTATGAAATAGATAGAAAGCAATTGTATTCCAACACACCGTCAGATTTCGATTTTAAGATTAAAACAGAGGGAAAACTATTATCGGAGAATGAATTTATAGCAAGATTAAAGTCAACAACTATTGTTTTTCCTCTTATACATGGAAGTTATGGAGAAGATGGAACCTTACAGGAGTTATTGGAGAATAATAATATACCTTTTGTTGGTAATAGCAGTAAATCTTGTAAAGAGGGTTTTGATAAGACTAAAGCAACCGATAAATTATCTAAAAATGGTTTTTTTATGTTTCCTTCAGTCTCTTTTAGTGAAAATAAAAAGGAAAATTACAAGATAGTTGAGAGATTTTTTGATCTACACAGACTTAGAAAGGCTGTTGTTAAACCGTCGAATGGAGGCTCTTCCATAGGAGTATATTGTGTTTATTCATATCAGGAAGCTATAGAAAAAATGGATCTGTTATTTAAACAAAATATGGCTCCTGTCATTATAGAGCCTTTTTGTTTAGGTAGGGAATTTACCATAATAGTTATACAAAATTTAAAAAATGGTAAACCAGTTGCTTTAATTCCTAGCGAAATAGAGATGAAATATGAAAATTATCAAATATTTGACTACAGAAAAAAATATCTGCCAACGGCGCAGACAAGGTGCTATACTCCCGCAAGATTTAAGGATGAAGAAATTGATAAAATCAGGCATTATTCGGAAGAAATATTTAAAATAATGAATTTTGAGGATGTAATAAGAATTGACGGTTGGCTATTAAATGATGGTCGTATATGGTTTTCTGATATAAATATTGCTCCCGGTATGGAACAAAATAGTTTTGTATTTCAACAAGCATCAAGAATTGGTATGTCTCATACTGATTTTATAGAATATATATTAAAATCGGCCTGTCTTAAAAATAATATAGAATATCCAAAAACTAGAGAAACTTTCAGTAAACGCAGAAAAGTTAATGTTATTTTTGGTGGGGATAATGCCGAAAGACAAGTATCTCTTATGAGTGGAACAAATGTTTGGTTAAAACTATTGAAATCTGAAATATATGAACCAACGCCATATCTTATGGTTAATAGCGATAATATTTGGTATCTGCCATATTCCTATACACTAAATCACACTGTGGAAGAAATATATGAAAATTGTAAAAATGCTAAGGATAATGTTGAAAAAACACAAATTTTAGTTAATAAAATTAGAGAAGAATTGGATTTTGATAAATATGAAATTGAATTACCAATAAAATATAGTCTTGACGAATTCATAAAAATCTCAAAATCAGCTAAAGCTTTTGTATTTTTAGCACTGCATGGAGGTAAAGGAGAAGATGGATCTATACAAAAGAAGTTACAGGAAAATCATATTATTTTCAATGGTTCTGGTAATGTTACATCAAGTCTCTGTATGGATAAATATAAGACTGGAGAAGTTATAGCTAAATTAAAGGATAGTATTCTAATAACAGCTCCAAAAATTAAGTTTAATATCAAGGATTTCAAGAATTATTCAATGGATGATTTTAGGAATTTTTGGAATAAAACTACAAATAATTTGAATTCTACCGTGTTTATAATAAAACCAGATACTGATGGTAGTTCTGCAGGAGTTGCGAGGATATATGATGTCAATGATTTTAAGACTTATATAGATATTCTGGAGGATAATGCTCCATATATACCCGCTAATACGCTGAAAAACCAAGCTAATATAATAGAAGTTCCTAGTAATACTAACCAAGATTTTCTATTGGAATCGTTTATAGATACTGATGAAATAAAAGTTGAAAATGATAAAATAATTTATCAAAAGGCTGGAGGTTGGCTGGAACTAACTGTCGGTGTTATTGAGAAAAATGGTATATATCATTCGTTCAATCCAAGTATAACCATTGCTAGCAATAAGATTCTGACAATAGAAGAGAAATTTCAGGGCGGTACTGGAATAAATATTACTCCTCCGCCAAAAAATATAATAAACGAAGAATTTGTTTCAATTATTAAAAGGAATATAGAAAAAGCTGCTAAGGCGCTAAAAATAGAGAATTATGCGCGGTTAGATATTTTTGCAAATCAAGATAAGAATAAGATAATTTTGATAGAAGCTAATACCTTACCGGCTCTAACTCCGTCAACGGTGATATTTCATCAGGCTCTAGAAGAAGAAAAATCTATGAATCCAAGGGAATTTTTGGAAAATATAATTGAGATGAGGAGTTGGAGCTAGGTTGTAGCGAAATTATGCTGGCATTTTGTGGTGTGGGTGGAGTAGATTAAACAATACTATTAGTTGTATTAATAGTTTATTTTAATTTAGATAATATAACGTAGCATTCCAATCTAGACATTTTATAACTGATAGTTTATGTAAAGAAAAAGCATCTATAATTATCAACTATGTATCTAATTTAGAGATATAAATTCGCATAATTTTAGCACTTTATAGCCATAGAATTTATAGATGATTTTTAAAGATAAATGTTGATTTTTCTTGATTTTATGAAAAATTAAAATGCCAAAAATAATATCAATTACGTTATAAAAAGAATAAAAATGAAATTAACACAAAAGTAGTATAGATATTTATTAGATATATATTTAAATAGTAAATATTAAACAATTATATTTATTTACTTGACATAATATAAATAGGATATACAATGTGTAGCGTATACGGGTGACGTATCATTCCATATTTTCCATAATATCTCATAGAGAAGGAGCGATCCTTCTCTTTTTTTAGCAAGTTGAAAATAATCACTGCTGCTATGCGCTATATTATTAGTTTTTTTTGATAAATATTCAGGTGTAGGTTATTAAAATTGATATAAAATGTGAATATCAAATTTTCCAACATTCTATTTTTATTGCCTCTTCAATGTAAGTATTTAGATGTAAATAAACTAAAAACATAGATTGTTTCGTTCTGAATAGTTAAGTATAATATAGATAATTATCTGTATAGGAATGAATAAATTACTTTACCTTGCAATAAATTATATTAAACTATATATTGTAATGTGAACATACCCAATTAAAAATGTTGAACTTTATAGAAAAACCTGCAAGTGGTAATAGTAATAAATATCTCATAATATTTTTACATGGATACGGTTGTGATAAAAATGATTTAATGCCTCTTAGCAAAGATTTTAGTACTATATCTAATGAAATATGTTTTTTATCGGTTGATGCTCCAGAGCTTTGCAGTAGTGGATATGGCTACCAGTGGTTTCCGTTAGAAACGCTAACTTTCACACCAAAGGGTGTATATGAGTTAATTAGAAATGATATAACATATGTTAAGGATTTTATTGAAAAACAAAGCTGTAAATTAAACATAGATTATAAAAATATATTTTTGGTTGGCTTCTCGCAAGGAGCTATGGTAGCTCTAGCTAGTGCTCTTAGATTCAATAAAAAAATTGGTGGTGTCATATCTTTTTCTGGTTTTCAACCGGACACAAAAGAAACTTTAGAATTAGAATTGAAAACTAAACAGAATATTCTGCTGATACATGGAACAGATGATTTGGTTGTTCCATATGATCTAATGGCCTATAGTAAAAACTTGTTAGAATCATTTGGAATTGATGTTAAAACCTATACAAATATTGGGGTAGATCATTGTATAAATATGCAGGGATTAATGGTAGCTGTAGATTATGTTAGAGATATTATTTCTCAGGATTTAATGCTTTACGTATAAATATAACCTTAGATTACTAAATTAGCACTGTAATTAAATTTGTAAAATTATCTAAATTACTTTCCCAAAAGCTCCTTAAATTTATTCTTCAGAGAATCCAGTACTTTTTTCGTATTACTTGTTTTTTTAGAGCTATCTATCTTATCCTCATCCTTGGCAGCTTTATTTTTTAATTCCAGTTCTTTTTTAACGGTATCCATAACATACAAATAGTCATAATTTTTTAATATTACATCGGCACCAACAGAGGAATAAAAATCGTTATTTCTAAGTTTTAATTCACCGTAAAGTTTTTCTTTAGTTGGTCTAATACTATTAAAATCAGTTTTTACTTCGGAATAATCATCTTTATTTTCTACAAGGTAACGTAATTTTTCACCATCATCATATAGTTCATAACCCAAATCGTCATATTCATCCTTAAGAGTTCTATTTCTAAAATAGATGCTTAAATCATCTTTCAGATAAATTGGATCATTTTTATCTTCATCTATAACTCTCAATTCATTACTGGAAACATAATCTAACATCTGTTTCCTACTGTTTCTGGTTTTGTAATAACTAGAATCAACCAGATCATCCACGGTTTTTTCACTATAATTTATACCGGAATCTTTTGCTTTCTTTAGGTGTTTTTGTTTTGCTCGTTCAATCTGTTTTGAATATTTACTCAGAAAAATATCGTTATTTTTTTTCACTGGATTTTTATTACTAGAACAGGAGGATAGCAATAGAAGAATTACAATGGTGGTTTTATTCCAATAATACTCTGTATGTCTGCATCGAGATTGTTTATTTTTTAAAAACAAAGACATCATTATGACCCGCTTTCTTTATTTCTTTAGATATTTTATCGGCTTCTGATTCGCTTGCTAGAGGTTTCGTTATAACTTTATATAGTACTTCTCCTTTTTTATTTTCTACTTCAACTATATCAAAATTGTAAATTTTGCTAAATTTTCCTTTTAAGTTTAATGCTTTCTTCCTATCGGAAAATAAGCCGATCTGTAAATAATATCCAGCTTTTGATACACCATCATTTGATGTATTATTTTTACTTTTTTTAGCCATTGTAGCTGTAGTTGTTGTTACTTTACCTATTACAGTTTTTCCACTATTCATTACTTTAGTGTTTATTGTAGTATCTTCAACTGCTCCATCATTAAAATATGGTAAATGCATATTATCGAAATCACTAATTGTTTTACGTTTTTTGTTACTACTTATCTCTTTAAACGACTCACTATTCGTACTGGGATCGTACTTGGTAACACTTTTATCCATAACACTATCTAAAGTATAAGCACTGCTTTCTATTAAAGGAGTTTCTATTTTTTCGGCTTGTTTTATAGTTTTGTTTTCATTAACATTTTTAATTTCTGTCTTACTACTTGATTGTCTTTTTTCTGGGTTTTGAAATTGTTTTCTTGTTCTGTCAATATCTTCCGACCCTCTTGTGTCAATGTAGATAACTTTGCCATCTTTCCCAACTATTCTATAGGTTGTTTTGACATCTTTCGAGCAAGACGCTGCTAAAAATAGTATAGGAATAATAAAAAAAGAGTTTCTCATAAATTAAAAAACTAAAAAATATCACAATTACACACTATATAATAATTTTTTAGAAATACAAGAATACAAAAACCAGATTTATTAAAACAATATGACATCTCCACTATAGATAATACTTATTCATAAAAAATAAGTGTAATCACATGAATTTTTATCCTCCAAAATTAACGAATTTTCCAAAGAGAATATAATAATATTAAATATTATACAAATTCATAATGATTACACTAAAGAACTAACGACATATCTTATTATTTTACATAACTTGTGATTTTATTTTAACTTTACAATAATATCACGAGCGTATTATGTTAATTATAACAATGTTTGATTTATAGCGCCATTTGTTCTTCTGTTTCCTTGTATTGCACCATCATCCACCTGTTCTGTGTCATCTAATTCTATCTCGCTAGTTTGCTCTCTATTATTATTTCTTGCCATACAATATCTATACACTTTCTCACAAACTTTTTCTAGGAGAATAACCACGGTAGAAACTATAGTTATTATAAAAGCATCTTTCCCTGCACAAGTACCAGCACTAGCTTCAGATGACGCTCTGACATTAATTGGTGCGACACAAACTCCCACTACAGCAAACCATGCTGCAGCGAAAAATGATTTGATTTTATTCATTTTAACCTCCATTTTTTTGATATTTTGTCCAAAATGGACAATTTAATCATATAGATAACAAATTAATTTGTCAATAAGCCTTGCTAATAATTGGTACTACCCACCACTCTCTCTTCATCTTTAATACTTGCTATAAATCATATTTATATTAATTATAACCCCAACCTCGCTTTTTAAATTTTCTTAAATTCTGGCTCTGGTCTCCATTTCTTGATATT
>CAPZCD010000015.1 GCA_948744995.1 uncultured Rickettsiales bacterium
ATATTATAATATATATAATTTTATTATTATTTATCTCTGGTGGGACAGGTAGGATTTGAACCCACGACCAAGACGTTATGAGCATCCTGCTCTAACCACTGAGCTACTGTCCCTTTATATACTCTTAGAGTTTAGTTGTAAGTAGGGAAAATGCAAGGGGTTATGTGAGGTACTGGGATTATTTACTAATATATTTTTTAACTTCTACTAATATCTTTTTATTATTATTTCTATTTGATTTTTCCTACTTGGCTTCTTTTATAGCTTTTTTAATATTAATAATTTTCTTATTTTTTATTTTTGACTTTTTGTTATATCGCCTACAACTAATTTTCATAAGTTGTAAGCGATATTAGAAACTTTACTTTACTATTCTAGTTATTCTACCTAATTACTTTCTGTTTTTAGGTTCTATTCAGAATCCTCTTCATCTACCTTATTATGGTCTATTTGTAGAAAAAATATCGAGACCCATTGAATCATTATCATCTGCTTCATCTTCTTCCTCTTCTTCCTCTTCTCCATTTTTTCGCCCTTTTACTTCATTCTTTGTCTCAGTGGTTGAAGTAAATACAAAACTAACCTTTCTTGTATTATCTCGGTGTGGTAAATCTTCTGTCTCTTTCGTATCATCTTCCTGATCTGAACTAACTTCTTCATTTACTACAGGTGTCTCATCATTATTTTCATTATCATTTTCTGTTTCTACTATTCTATTGGTAGTTGCTCTATCTCCATTCCACCATCTAGAAATTCCACCCAATATCCGAGAAACAAGAGAACCTCTATTTTCTTCAGGCTACTGCTGTACGTCAATTGTTGGCATCTCTATTACCGGTGTATTTCCTTGCGATGCTTCTGCATTTTTAGCTAAAAAGCCAAATATTAAAACCATAGCAATATATTTGCTTTTATTATTTTTATTAAATTTCATAATAAATCCTCTTAATAATATAAAATATTTCAATAGTAAGTAAGATATTTATTCAATATAATATGTCAATGGAGTAATAAAGAGAGAATGGATATTGCACTCTATTAGTTTGTCTTTAAACCTTTTTATATAGAATTATCAATGTATTTTGGCATATTATAATTTTAGTTTTACCTTTATTTTTTAGTAATTCTTTAATTTTTATTTATTAATTTTTATTCCAAAAATATCTTGTATAATTGTACCTAGATTATTTATTTTTTCTTAAAATTACTATCGCAAAATCGACACAATTTCCCTTAAAATCATCATCGTACAAAATTACTAAAATTGTTTTTTAGCAGAATTATCTTCGATTTTAATATTATATATTTGTTCTTAAAAAACAGAGAAATATTATAATAATCTCTGATTAAAGAATCTACATTTGCTAATTTATAACTATAGAGACACGCTGATATAAGTATACAAAAAGAAAGTACAAAGGTCATATTTACTCCAAAAACAGGCTTTATTACACTACTAGTTTTAAATATATTTTTTACATTCTTCATCCGATTTTTAGTACTTGGGTGCGAAGAAAATATTGAAAAATAACCACTGTCACCTAAAAGCCCTAGTGCTTCTGACATTTCGGAACCACTTATAACCTTAGCTCCCTGAGAATCCGCTCTATATTCGACACCTTTACTGATTTGTAGCTGTATAAATTTATACACATTCAAAACTACAAACTTATAGAAGAAATTTATCAAAAAATCTAAAAAACTATAGATAGAATCTATTGCTATAGATATATATTCACCAAAAAATGGTATTATACCTATAATACGTACAAATATCATAAATATAATCCAAATTATCTTCGAAACAAAATTGTTTGCCCTTTCGTTTATTATCAGTAATAGTGCTGCAAAATAGTCTTTATTCACTATATGTGACATTTCATGTCCCATTATACCCTTTAGATAGATTATAAACTGCTTTTTACTGTCAGTTTCTGCTTTATACAAATTTAAAATACCTTTTGTTAATATTATAATATTCTTTCTTAGCCCACCAACAGCGTATGCATTTACTTCGTCAGATTTATTTACGTAAAGTTTTACATCTGGTCTGTTAAATTTTGACTTAACTTCTTCAAAAGCTTCAGCTATGTCTTTATATTTGTCGTCTTTAGTTGCCAATACACTCCTTTTAGCATAATATCTAACACTTGATGAAAAACAAAAATCAAAAAATAGAAAAATTAACATTAGAGCCGTTGTCAAAGATACAGATAAAAAAACCAATGACTCAACATAGTGGCCTTGAGCTGAAGCAGCTAAAAAATACTTGCCTAAAACCAAAAAAGTTAAAGGACTAAGTACTACTATAAAATTCAATATACTTAAAATATAAACCAGTAGAAAACTTAATATTTTTTGTAACATAGCTTTTCATGTATTCCATTTTATATCGGTTACCTCATAGTATTTCATACCACTCGGAACTTTAATTTCAACCGATTCACCGACATTTTTTCCAACTAAAGCCCGACCGATTGGAGAATCTATGGATATAATATTCTTTTCTAAATCTGATTCGAACTCGCTGAGAAGTGTATAAACTATCTCCTTCTCAGTATCTTCGTCTACTAAATATACGGTAGCTCCGAAATCGATTGCATCACCAGATATTTTACCAAGATCAACTACATCTGCATTTGATAATTTTTCGCTAAGTGATGCTATCATAGCTTCATTTATAGCCTGTTTCTCTTTTGAGGAACTATATTCGGCGTTTTCGCTTAAGTCACCTAATGCTATTGCCTCTCCTATTGCTTTGGATATTTTTGGTCTTTCAATATTGATTAATCTATCCAAATCCTTCTTTAACTTCTCATATCCATTTCTTGTTATTTTGAATCTCTGCATAATTTTTTTTATTTATTTTTTAACTGTTTTCAAGATAATACACATTATATAATATATGATATACTAATTTTTACTAAAAAGCAAGGAGTATTTATACAATTCTCCTATAGGAATTGATAAGTAGCAAAAGATAAGATTTATATTTAAATAGTAAGTATATTGAGATACATTTTCGTTATTTTATAAATATTATAAGTTTTTATTATTAGTTAATAACTATGTAAATTTTTTAGAAAGAAGATCTATTCTATTTTATTATTTTTATTAATTTATCAAACAATGTCTAGAAATATCCTTCCGTAACAAAAACACTTATTTACTTTTAATAAAAATATGATACACTACAATTCAATATATATGATATCATTTTAATTATGCCTAAAGAAGAGAAAGTTACAGAAAATACAAATAAAATAAGTCCCGAAAAGAAAAAAGCTATAGACATAGCACTAGCACAGATAGACAAACAATTTGGCAAGGGGTCAGCTATGAGATTCGGACAAAGACCGGTTGAGAATATACAGGTAATACCTTCTGGTTCTTTAGCAATAGATACGGCTCTAGGCGTTGGTGGTTATCCTAGAGGCAGAATAGTGGAAATCTACGGTCCTGAAAGTTCAGGAAAAACAACATTGACCTTACACGCTATAGCTGAAGCTCAAAAACTTGCCCTAACTTGTGCCTTCATAGACGCCGAGCACGCATTTGATCCAACCTACGCACGAGCTCTAGGTATAAACTTGGAAGAAATGATTATTTCACAACCATCTTCAGGAGAAGAAGGATTGGAAATAGCGGATACACTGGTAAGATCTGGCGCTGTTGATTTGATAGTTATCGATTCTGTTGCTGCACTTGTGCCAAAAGCTGAACTTGATGGCAATATGGAAGATAATCAAATGGGTCTACAGGCAAGGCTAATGAGTAAAGCACTACGAAAGCTTACTGGTTCAATTTCCAGAACTAATAGTACCGTAATTTTTATAAATCAGATTAGAATGAAAATCGGTATTATGTTTGGCTCCCCCGAAACAACAACTGGTGGGAACGCGTTAAAATTCTATGCGTCTGTTAGACTAGACATAAGGAGAACCGGATCCATTAAGAATAAAGATGAAGTAGTTGGTAATACAACGGTTGTAAAAGTTGTCAAAAACAAGGTAGCTCCACCGTTTAGAATAGCAAATTTTGAGATATGTTATGGAGAAGGTATATCTAAACTAGGTGAGATAATCGATTTAGGTGTAGAGTATGATATAATAGAAAAGTCTGGCTCATGGTATTCCTATAAGAGTGAGAGATTAGGACAAGGTAAAGAAAACATAAAAGAATACCTCAAAAATAATCAAAAGCTGGCCGAAGAAATAGAAACTAAAATAAGAGAAAAGCTGAAAGTTGCTCCAGCTAAACTTGTTGTTGGTGGCGAAGTAACGGAAGAATAATTGCTTAGGTGGTTGACAAAATAATATTAATATCAGGAGTTACCGCTTCTGGTAAATCAGGATTAGCATTATTGTTAGCACAAAAGTTTGGTGGTATAGTAATAAATGCCGATTCTATGCAGATTTATGAAGGATTACCGATTTTGTCGGCACAACCATCAAGAGACGATCTACTATTGACTGAGCATAAATTATACAGTTTTTTGTCGCCATATAGCTCCAATAACGTTTTTGATTGGATAGCTTTGGCTATGGCTGAAATCAAGAAAACATTCTCATCTGATAAAATTCCTATAGTTGTAGGCGGAACCGGTATGTATATAACCAGGTTAATTAACGGCATTAAGGATGCTCCAAGCACAGATAAAAATTTAAGAGTTGAGCTGGATAAGTTATATGACAAAATTGGTTGGAACGGTTTTATAGAACTGGTTGCTAAAATTGATCCAAAATCGATCCGAAAAATTAAAAAAAATGATAAACAAAGGTTGATACGAATTTATGAAATTTATAAAACCAGCGGTAAGAAAGCTTCAGACTTAGACAATAAAGAAAATACATATTTTTTTGAGAGAAATAATATTTTTCATATAAATGTATTACCAGAAAGAGATGTTATTTATAATAGATGTGAAGATAGATTTAGAAAAATTTTAGTTGACGCTATTGATGAGGTTAGAATATTTATGAAAAATTATCCAGATATTCTGGATGGTTATTATTCGATAAAAAATACAATAGGCTTAGCACAAATTAGTAAATATTTGAATAATGAAATAAATTACGAAGAAATGTTTGAATTAAGTGTTAGAGAAACTAGACACTACGCGAAAAGACAATATACTTGGTTTAGAAATCAATTCAAATATGTTGACTTTTTATTTGATAAGGTACCAAATACAGCAGATACGAACAGTTTATTAAAAAAAATAGGTCAATTTTTATGAAATCTTACGGCATTTTTGTTAAAAAAAATCAAAACAACGAATCTATTGAAGATGTTGTTTTAGTGAAGGAAGGATTTAATTTTTATGTTTTATTTTTTAATGTATTATGGTTTTTATCTAAAAAAATGTGGGTTTGTTCTGCTATATATATGGCAACTATATTTTTTGTAGTGCATATTTTTTCTCTATGGGTAGCGATTCCCATAGCTTATCTGATACTATTTTTTTTCGGTTTTGAAGCGAACAATTTGCTTATGAAAAAATTTCAGCGAGATAATTATTATTTTGTCGGTTATAGCAGTGGTAATGACGAAAAAGAAGCTAAACTAAGATTTTTAGATAGCTTGAACCAAGAAAATAAAGATAAAAATAAGGTAATTTATTAAAAGTTATGAAAAAAATAACTAAAATTTTAAAGATTTTAGAAGAAAGATATGGAAACGAAAGGCTAACAGAACTGGATTATATTAATGAATATACGCTATTGGTTGCAGTAATGTTATCGGCTCAAGCAACCGATCGAGGCGTAAATTTAGCAACTGAGGAACTTTTTAAAATTGCTAAAACTCCTGAAGAAATGGTAACTTTAGGCTTAAAAAATTTAGAAAAATATATAAAAACTATAAATTACTACCATACAAAAGCTAAAAATATCATAAGTATGAGCGAAAAATTAATAAGGGCTTACAATTCAAAATTACCAAATACCATGGAGAACTTAACTAGTCTTGCCGGTGTTGGTCGAAAAACCGCAAATATAATACTAAATATAGTCTTTAATAAACCTGCGATTGCCGTAGATACACATGTTTTTCGTGTTAGTAATAGATTAGGTATAACAAAAGCTAAAAATGTCTTAGAAAGCGAACAACAATTAATGAAAATAACGCCAAAGAAATATATTAGAAATTTGAATAATAATCTTGTGATGTTTGGGAGATACGAATGTAAGGCTATAAAGCCGCACTGTAGTGGTTGTATGCTATCCAACTATTGTGATTATTTTAAAAATAATAACCTATAAGGGTAATATAGAAAAACCTAAAATATTCATACGTGCCTGATATATGTATGAAAAATAAGGTAAAATAAGATAAATGTTATATACTACGTCACACCCACTGATGAAGCTATTTTAAAATAGTGAATGGTGCCCAGAGGCAGAATCGAACTGCCGACACAAGGATTTTCAGTCCTTTGCTCTACCAACTGAGCTATCTGGGCATAATATGGATGTTATAATAAACAAAGGATGCTTAAAAGCAATATCTAATTGCTAATTTTTATTGTATTGGCTACTACTTTTTTTAGAATTAGTAATTTATAGCCAATACAAATATTAATTATTTACAATTAAAATTGATACCTTCCACCAAAGCTAAAACCAGTATTAAAGGTTTCATTTATACCGTATGATATGTTACTGTCAAATGATAACTCAATATTTTTCTTAACTTTGTAAGCCAAACCAAAATTAAAGTTACTGGTTAAAGCGTTAGTGCTTGTATAGCCTATTGTTTCCGAATGACTATTATTGGTAGTTTTAAGTATTATGTTAGTTTTATTATTAAGATTAAACCCATATCCTAAATTAACACCAACTTTAATAGTTAAATTATCATTTAACACTTTATTTATATAAGATACACCAGCTGTTGGGGTAATTATATTCATAGAAAGCTCACCGTGCTTAAGAGCATTGTTGGTGTAGGTATTTCTATTTATGTAATCGTATCTAATACCCATAGTAGGGGTTACTGTACCATTACTGTTTGGTAAAACTATATTATGGCCAAATATGGTATTCAGAGATATTAAATCAGTACTATATCCATGCTTTATAGCTACTAATTTATTCTCATTTTTAACTATATTGGTATTTAATCTACCATAGGTAAGTATAACATTAGCAAAATTATTTCTGAAGTTTCTTATGTTAATATCACTAATACTTGAATATAAAGATATAGAATTAGAAATATATTTGCTACCATTACCGCTATTGAAAGTATAAGCTAAACCTATTTTATATTTATTATTTTTAAAGCTATACTCTCCACCTAAGGTTAAACCAAAAATATGAATAGATCTGCTAGAATTACTACTATAGTTATAGTGTATTTTAGACCAAACTTCATAGCTATCATCATTATTGCCTAAGTTAATAGACCTATTATCAGTAGAAGCTACTAAATTAGTATTAGAACCAGCTGCTATAACTGAATTATCTGATGATAGTCTTTCACTAATAATATTAGTTGTTGGAGTTGATATCATAGAAATTACATCACTGATTACCTCTTCAGGTGTAAATACTTTCTTAATATTATCTTCTTTTGGTAGTTTTAAACTTGCTTTTTCTTCCGTTGAAACATTGTTAAATATTGTGGAATTTTCTTCAGATAAATCTTCACTACTACTTGATCCAGAATTATCTCCTGTAGATGAGTCTTCTGACTGTTGGTTATTTTTATTACCATCTTCTTTAGAATCATCTTCTGATTGTTCATCTTCACCATTATCTGATTTGGAATTGTCTTCTGTAGAATCATCTTCTGATTGTTTATCTTCACCATTATCTGATTTGGAATTGTCTTCTGTAGATGAATCTTCTCCTGATTGTTGGTTATTTCCATTATCATCTGATTCTGAATCATCTTCTGATTGTTTATCTTCACTATTACTTGATTCGGAATTATTTCCTTTAGATGAATCATCTTCTGATTGTTTATCTTCACCATTACCTGATTTGGAATCATTATTTGTAGATGAACCTTTTGATTGTTGGTTATTTTTATCATCATCAGATTCGGAATTATTTTCTGCAGATGAATTTTCTCCTGATTGGTTAGCCTCAGAAATTATCTCTATCTCTCGATCAAGTCTATTTATCTCCGGTTCGTCTTCCCAAGTAGATGTTTCGTTATAATCATTTTTAGAATTATTATTTTCATTCTGTTTTTCTTTTGTAGAGTTTGCTAGATTTTCTTGGTACTCATACACCGCTTCTTCAAATTTATCTAGCTCATTTTTATCTTCCCAAGTAGATGTTTTGTTATAATCATTTTTAGATGTATTTTCTGACCGCTTACTTTCATCATTATCTGGTGCTTGTCCTTCTTTCATTTTTTTTAATAAATAACTATTACCAGCACCGATACTCTTTTTAGTAAAGAATTGATTAAGCCATGCACTAAATTTATCAAAATTACTAACTTTAGGACTATCCGGTTTATAATTAGGAACTTTTTGTATTAAGTAATTTACTCTTTCTGCTAATTCATTTACAACTCCACTCAAATTATCCAATAGTCTTTGTTTTTCTGTATTATTAATACTAGGTTTTGATAATTTATTCATTAATTCATTATATCTCTTTTTTGAATCTGTTAAGTTCTTTGCTAATTCTATAAGATTTTTATTTTTATTGATTTCTGATCTATGTACTCTGATATATTCACTCCTTTGAAACGGGTCTCCAGTTATAGCATTTTCTATATCATATATTCTTTTCTGGGCATTCTTTATTATATTTTTATCTTCTTTATAGCCTAAATCATATTTCTTAGGCAACCCAGCTTCACTACCAACCCCACCGAACACCTCTCCACAAAAACATTCTCCAGCGAAAAAGGCAAAAGTAGTTACCAAACATAAGGTTTGGATTTTTAATGATTTGTTTTTATTATTATTCATAATTTCTTCCACGTTTATTATTAATATAATTACATCCATTATAACAGATTTTCAGATTATGTCAATAGGGTATGCAAAAAATTTTTTAATATTTATCAAACTTACACCAAAACTAGTAATTTTTATACAAATAACCACAAATATTATTATTACACAATATTATACGGATTTATATCAATCCTAACCCTTACGCTTGGCTGAAATTTCACATTTTTCAAGGATAAAGCGACAAGTTTTTGAATATTAATATTCAACTTTGTCTTAACCAAAACCCTAATTCTAAAATTATTTCCAACCTTATAGGGAGATGATTGGGTTGGTCCAAATATCTCAATGTTATCATCATTAGGTGGCATATTTCTTACTATTTCCTTAGCTTTACTATAAACCATAATTTCATTTTGGCCACTTATCATAATCATGGTAAGTTTTCCATAAGGTGGTAAATTAGCAAATTTACGGTTTTGCTTTTCAAATTCTATCAGTTGTTGTCGATTATTGTTCTTCATAGCTTGAATAATCGCATTTTCGGGGGTATAGGTCTGTATTATAGCCTTTCCTTTAGTTTCACGTCTGCCAGCTCTACCAACAACCTGTGTTAGCAACTGGTAGGTCCTTTCGGTTGATCTGAAGTTCGCACCAAATAAACTTGCATCTGCGTCTAAAACACCTATCAGATTAAGATTTGGAAAGTCATAGCCTTTCGTTATAATTTGTGTGCCTATTATTATATCTACCTCTCCTGCTGATATTTTTTCTGTTACTTCTTTTATTTTTTTATTACTTTGTATGGTATCGCTAGTTATTAAAATTGTACTTTTATCAGGAAAAAATTCCTTAATTTCCGCTTCTATTTTTTCAACACCCGGACCAAAAAAAATTATTGAGTTTTCAACACCACAACCAGGGCATGTGGTTGTATTTCTTACCCTATAGCCACATTGATGGCAAAGTAACATGTCGTTATTTTTATGAACCGCTAATGCTACCGAACACTTAGGACATGTGAATCTATAACCGCACTCGTAACATAGTGCTATTGGAGCATAGCCCCTGCGGTTCATATATAATAGCACCTGCTGCTTTTTATCCAGTACTTCTCCAATTGCTTCTTTTAATTTTTGAGAAATATATTTATCTTTTCTCAGTTTTTCCTTTCTTAAATCAACAAGTTCAATGTCTGGCTCTATGGATTTACCAAATCGTGATTTCAAAAAAATATGTTGGTATTTTCCGTTATCCGAATTAACTAAACTCTCAATAGATGGTGTGGCACTACCTAATACAACCTGGCAATTTTCTATTTTTGCTCTTAATACCGCCATATCTCTGCCGTTATAGCATCCATTTTCAGTTTGTTTATAGGAACTATCATGCTCTTCATCAACAACTATTAATTTTAAATTGTTGAATGGTAGAAATAATGCTGATCTGGCTCCTATAACTATTCTTATAGTTCCGTTATTTATACCATTCCATATTGCATTTTTATGAGAGTTCGTTACCTCTGAATGCCATACCACCACATCCTTTGTTTGAAACTGTGAGTTAAATCTATCTATAAACTGTGAGGTTAAAGCTATTTCCGGCAGTAAAAATAATATTTGTGATTTATCATCTTGTTTTAGTAATTTCTCAAACAGGTGAAAATATATTTCTGTTTTTCCGGAACCGGTAGCTCCTTCTAATAGAATTGGTTTATTATCTGCTGATGCGCTTTCTATAATTTCCCGAAAAATATTCTCCTGCTCTTCCGATAGAGTATGTAACTTTATTTTGGATAAGTCTATTTCAAAATTTTCATATTTAAACGGTCTCTTTCTCTTATTTAGAAATTTTTCATTGAATACCATCTTGAATACGATACCTAATGGTATCAGATTATATCTGGAAACCAGTTCTATAAATTCCAGCAGCTTTTCATCTAATGGTTTTACATCATATATTTTTTGAATTGATTTTGTAATTTTTGTGTCATTTTCTTGCGTATTTGCTACATTTAAAACTAAGCCGGTAGTATTTTTATTTTTAAACTGAATTGCGACGATATGACCCGGTTTAATTTCAGGAAATTCGTCAGCCGAATAGCTAAATGTACCGTCAACTCCAAACGGTACAATCGTATTAGCTACAAGCATAGCTACTACTTTTTATTTTTTCTAAAGTATGCCGGTGCATTGTATAGACTTATGTCTATATCACTTTCATCATCATCAAACTTGAATAAATTATTCTTTTTTTCCTCTTTTTGTCTAGTAAATAAAGAACTAAATAAACCACCCTTTTTCTCATGTTTGTCCATCCTTATACCTTCCATATCTTCTTGCCGACTTTTACTTGGCTGCTTCTCTAGAGTCTGACTTTTTTGTACAAATTCATCATATCTGGCCGTTTCTCCCATATCAAAAAAATCGTCATCATCGTCATCCTCTTCTGCTATAGTCCTTTCCTTATTTCTACTGTTTATTTTGCTTCTAAGATATACTGTTCTTATGGAGCTATCGTAAACGTTATCTCTTATGTTTTCTCTAGCTGGTCTTTCTTGTTCTATATCTTCATCCTCATAATCTATATCATCTTCATCAATACCGGTAGCAAATATTGATACACGCATCGTATCTTCCATATTTTCATCAAATACATTACCAATTATTATATCGGCATATTCATTACCTACCTCTTCTTTTATTCTTTTGGTAGCTTCTTCGTGTTCAAATAAAGTTATATCAGGAGAACCAGTTATGTTTATTATTATACCTTTCGCCCCTCTTATGGATACATTGTCTAGTAATGGGTTTGAAATAGCTTCTTCAACTGCCTTTACAGCTTTATTTTGGCCACTAGCTTCTCCTGTCCCCATCATAGCTTTTCCCATTTTTTTCATAACGGTTTTTACATCGGCAAAGTCAAGATTGATAAAACCTGGTTTTGTAATTAGATCGGTTATACCTTTTACTCCAGATTTAAGTACATTATCAACCATCTTCAGGGAATCTTGCATTCTGGTTTCCTGATTGGCAAGCCTGAATAAATTTTGATTTGGAACTATTATTAGCGTATCAACGTACTTTTTTAACTCCTCTATACCTTTTTCCGCCTGTTGCATTTTCATGGTACCTTCACTGGCAAAGGGTTTTGTAACGATAGCAGCCACAAGTATATTCATTTCTTTTGCTTTTTTAGCTATTACTGGAGCAGCACCAGTTCCAGTGCCACCACCCATGCCAGCGGTTATAAATACCATGCTGGTATTACTTAAAACTTTCTCTATTTCTGCTATATCTTCTTCGGCCGCAGCTTTTCCAACAAATGGGTCAGCACCCGCACCCATGCCATTTGTTGATTTTTTACCTAATAGAATTTTTTTCTCTATCCTCGAACCTTCAAGGCTCTGATAATCCGTATTTGCGACAACAAAATCTACATCATTTAGGTCACTATCCACCATATTGTTGACAGCATTAACACCACCTCCACCTACACCAAATACCAGTATTTTTGGTTTAAATACTTCGTATTTGTAATTTAACGAATTTAACGCGTCCTCAAGATTTATATCTTCACTATCAAATGTTTGCATTTTATAACCTCAATTAATTAGGATGTAAATATTTTTGTTAAAAAACCTATTATTCGCCCAACTATTCCACCAAAACCATTTCTATAATCTTCAAAGTCCTTTTTCTCGTTGTAATGTTTTACAAATTTTAAAATTCCAACACTAGTAGCATAAGATGGATCTTTCATCTCGTTTTCATTAATATTTTGCGAAACAGTAAAATCTTCCGGCCTACCAATTCTTGTTTTTATGCCAAATGTCTTGGTTATATAATTATCTAAACCCGGTACATTTGCAGTTCCCCCAGTTATAACTATACTGTTAAAACTATTTAAAAGATCTTTTTTCTCCAGTAATCTTAAAATTAACTCAATAACTTCTTCTACTCTGGATCTGACTATATCATTGATAATTTTTTTCTTGTTTTCAGCAGCTCTATAGGTCTCTTCTCCATCTATATCTATTTTTATCATTTCCGTTTCTTCCATTGGGTCAAGATATAGATTCGTATTCATAACTTTCACTTTTTCTGCAACAGCATAGGATACACCAATAACATTAGCTATGTCGTTAGTTATAGTTTCCCCTGCAATTGGTATCGAATTTCCGAATATAAATCTATTATTATTTATAATTGAAAATGAGGAACTACCAGCACCTATATCTATTACCAGAACACCATTTTCCATTTCATAACCATTTAAAACAGATAATGCTGATGCAAAACCGTCAAATATGACATTTTTAACGGATATGCTTATCTTTTTAAAACAACTGCTAATATTCTCTACTTTACTCTTATCGGTATAAAAAACTTGGAGTTTAGTTTCTATATTTTTAGCTTGCGTTCCAAATGGGTTAGTGGTTTTTATACCATCTAAATCAAATTCCAGAGGTACCAGATGTATCGCTCTTTTACCATTATTGTCCAGTTCCTCTAATAATTCCTCTGACATTGACATCACCATATTTTTAGTAATGGTTTTACTTGCTTTAAAGTGCTTTTTAATAGTTAATACTTTTGATTTTAACTTGCTACCGTTTATGTTTATGGATACGTTATCAACGTTCTTACCAAACATTTTTTCGGCTTTACTTAAGGTTTTTATTATTGTTTGTATAGCTAGTTTGATATTGACTATATTTCCGTTTTGTATTCCACTAGATTCTAGCAGACTTGCTCCTTTTATAAACAGAGAACCACTCTTATCCAGTTGTGCGATTAAACACACAATCTTGCTAGATGCTATATCTATACTCACAATGGTTTTACTCATTTATTAAATAGGTTGCTGAAATTTTCATACTAATGGTAGTGTATATGAGATAATAATTTTTGCAATAGATGCTGTTGAGAGTATAGAAACAATATCTTAAGCTAATATTTTCAGTTGTTATGGTTTTAACAGCCAACAAATATTATAAAAATTTTGAAGATAATTTATCTTTCAAAAAGACATCTATTTTAAAAGACATATTAAAGAAAAACCATGAAAAACAATTATTTTAACAAATCAACAAACATATTGCCTTTTTATTAGATTATAATATAATATACATATTACGTAACTAATAATATTAAACTAATGGCTGTACCAAAGAAAAAAACATCTAAATCAAAAAGAGGTCTAAGAAGAGGTGGAAATGGAGCATACAAAATGAAATTATCCAACGTTGTTATAAACAAAACAACAGGCGAGTATCAACTCCCACACCAAATATCTCTTGATGGTTACTATAATGGAAAAAAAATAATCCAAGACAAGAAAGAGAAGAATAATAGTGTTGAAGATAGCGGAGAAATTTCTGCCTAATAGTTTGGATCATGATTGATAATCAAAAACAAACTTTAACCATATCAATTGATTGTTTGGGAGGGGATAATTATCCTAATGCTCAAGTTGAAGGAATTAAACTATTTTTAAATAAAAATAAAAATAGCAACATAAAATTCCTGTTATTTGGTGAAAAGAGTGTTTTAGAACCATATCTGAGGAAATTTAAAATTCCTAAGCAACATTATGAATTGATAGATGTTAACAAAAGGATTAAAAGTGAAGAAAAACCATCCATAGCCTTAAGGAATGGAAAAGGTTCAAGCATGTGGCTTGCTATAGATGCTGTTAAACAGAAGATAGCAGATGCCAGTATATCAGCTGGTAATACGGGCGCCCTAATGGCTATATCAATGCTTTTACTAAGAACTCTGCAAGATATTGATAGGCCAGCATTAGCACAAATGATGCCTACCGAAAAAAATTCTAGCGTAACAATGCTGGATATGGGTGCCAATATAGATTGCAGCTCCGATAATTTATACCAATTCGCTGTAATGGGTAGCGTATTTCATGGAGCTATAGTTGGTACAAAAAACCCATCAATTGGTCTACTTAATGTAGGTTCTGAAGATATGAAAGGTAATGACGTTGTCAAAAGTGCAGCTTTTAGACTAAAAAATAGTATACTTAAGGATGATTTTTATGGTTTTGTAGAAGGTAACGACATATTAAAAGGTACTGTTGATGTAGTTGTTACAGACGGTTTTACAGGAAATGTAGCGCTAAAAACCATAGAGGGAACAGCTAAATTTTTTGCTAAAAGTCTGAAAGAATTATTTACCAAGTCATTACTAAACAGACTAATGGCTTTAATTATGGCTAAATCATTTAAATCTTTTAAAAAGAAGATTAATCCAGAAAATTATAATGGAGCTATGTTCCTTGGTCTAAACGGTATATCTGTTAAAAGCCATGGTAATGCCAACGGCAGATCATTTTGCTTTGCAATAGAAAATACGATTAAACTCATAAAAAATAATATAAATGAAAAAATAATTGATATGTTAATAGTTGAGGAGTAGCGATATGACAAATTCAAAAGTTATATCAACAGGAGGCTATTTACCTAAGAAGGTTTACGATAATTTCCATATGGAGTCCATTGTTGATACAAGTGATGAATGGATTTTGACAAGAACTGGTATAAAGGAAAGACATATAGCAGCTGACGGCGAACTAACGACAGATTTAGCTCTAAAAGCAAGTGAAGATGCTCTGAAAAAGAGTAATCTAAAAAAAAATCAAATAGATGCTATAGTTATGGCTACTACAACACCCGATAGAACTTTTCCTTCTTCAGCAGTCATTCTACAAGAGAAACTCGGGATTGGTAGCAGTTGCTTTTCGTTTGACGTTCAAGCGGTATGTTGCGGCTTTATATACGCATTGGATGTAGCTGATTCATTTATAAAATCTAAAAAGGCAAAGAACATACTTGTGGTTGGTGCTGAAACTATGAGTAGACTTATAGACTGGAAGGATAGGGGTTCTTGTATTCTATTTGGAGATGGAGCTGGTGCTGTTATTTTACAAGCAACAGAAGAAACAGATACCGGTATAATAGCAACAAAGTTACATTCAGATGGTCAATATGTTGATTTTTTACATACCGATGGTGGAGTTTCTATGAATCAAATATCCGGTAAAATAAGAATGAAAGGTTCTGAAATTTTTAAACTTGCAGTTAATAAAATGAGCGAATGTATATTGGAAGGTTTGGATAAATGTAACCTAAAGAAAGAGGATATAGACCTTTTAATCCCCCATCAAGCTAACCAAAGGATTATTAATGGTATAGCAAAAAAACTTGATCTAGATGAAGAAAAGGTTATCAGTGTTATAGCAAAGCATGGTAACACATCAGGAGCTTCTATACCTTTAGCTCTAGATTACGCCATTAGAGAAAATAAATTAAAAAGAGGCGATCTGGTTGTACTCGAAGGACTTGGTGGCGGTCTTACTTGGGGAAGTATTATTTTAAGATGGTAATAAAAATAGAACTAGTTTTAGATGATAAAGTATGGTTAGATCATGTTACC
The DNA here is from genome assembly GCA_948744995.1 of uncultured Rickettsiales bacterium. Taxonomy (GTDB): domain Bacteria; phylum Pseudomonadota; class Alphaproteobacteria; order Rickettsiales; family UBA1997; genus CALXRO01. The sequence goes on from CAPZCD010000015.1 coordinate 16,372, forward strand.
AGGATAAAAGTTAAAAACATAGTTAAAAAAGCTTTAACTGGTATAATGTCGTTGCTAGGGATTAATATTACTAAATATGCAGCTAAAACTATAGAATTATCAATAGTGCTTACAGGTGATAATACCATAAGGGATTACAATAGGAATTATAGGGATAATGATAAACCAACTAACGTTTTATCATTCCCTATTTATGAAAAAGAGTTTATCAAAGAGCTAAAATGTAATGATTATCTGTTGATAGGTGACGTTGTTTTGTCGATTGATACTATACTTAAAGAAAGTAAAGAGCAAAATAAACCATTTTTAAATCATTTAACCCATCTAATAGTCCACAGTATTTTACATCTATTCGGTTTTGACCATATCAATATTCAAGAAGCTAAGGGTATGGAAACTATGGAGATTAAGGTATTAAATGACTTTGGGATAGATAATCCATATGAGTAGAGTGATGGTGGATCCTGCGAGATTCGAACTCGCGACCAATTGATTAAGAGTCAAGTGCTCTACCAGCTGAGCTAAGGATCCATTGGAGAAATCTGAACAAAGTGTATTAGATTATTTGTGATTGTCAATTTATTTTTGTTGGATTTCTTACGAGTTTGCTCACCAATGGGTGATTATAGCTAAATAATTACCAGATTATTTAGTGATAATTTGTATTTGCTATAATTTTTTATTCTTATACTGTTTTGCTGCATATTCCATGTTTTTTACAATAATTTATCAACTACTGGTAAGTAAACCCCCTTCTTGCATAAAAATTAATCTAGACGTTCAATTATAGAGATCAGTTAAAGTAATAAAATACCTAACTTAGCTTCTTAAGTTTTAAAAATATTGAAAAATAAATAAAACATACTTTTAAACATAAAAATTATACTTTATTTAATAACAAAGTTAAAACAATCAGTTTTTTAAAGATTATTCCTCAGCAGATTCTGCATATAATAGTTTTTCACCATCCCTAAGATAATAACCAGGTTTTAATTTATCTAATTTATATAACGTATTGCCACATATAATATCAATCTCTTCAGTATCTAAAGAAACATCCTTGCCAACATATAAAGCACATCCATCCTCTATAGACTGGGTATAAACTTTGGTTTGAATTGAAATACCTTTACCTCCAATAATACCACTCATTATACCATGCTTAACATCTCCCAGCACCTCTGTTATTCTAAATTTCCTTCCATCCTTAAGTGTTATAAAGTCATTTGCCATAAGGTTTGAAGAAAATAGTAATAGTAAACCTAGCAATAGTAAATTAAAATTTTTCATAATATTCACAGTTATTTTATTAATATGACATTAATATAGGTATTATCATATCATATATATAACAAAAAACAACACATTTTGTGTTAAGTTTTGTTAAACAGGGTTATATAATTTATACCTATAAGTTTTCCTCAGTACTAGCATTTATAGTTATAAATTCTGTCAAATTATTTTTACCAAGATAAGCCCCAATCTCCTCCGTAGTTTTTCTCATATTACCCTTACCATCAAACATATAATTATAAGCATCGAGATAGGCGGAATTGGCATTGTTAATATTTATTCTAATTTTTTCCATACTTTCATGATATTTATCGAATTTTTCACAGAGCCTATTTGCAAGATAAACAATTTTTTCAATACTTTTATTCTGCCTCTCAAAATTTCTAAATGACTTTATAGTCTCTAATATCGGTATTATAGTTGATGCAGTTACTATATTTATTTTTCTTTCAGTTGCTTCTTCCATAAGCTTTTTATCATTTTTAATAGCAACAAAATATGCACTCTCAAGCGGTAAATACATAAATACAAAGTCTGAAGATTTAGCATAAAGTTTTTGATATTCCTTACTACTCAACTCTTTCAGATGGTTTCTTATGTCTTGACAGTATTTTTTCATATATTCAATTCTATCATAATTATTTTTAGAATTTATATATTCTTGATAATTAACTATAGAAACTTTTGCATCTATGATAATTTTTCTTTCTTGCGGTAAATTGACTATAAAATCCGGTATAAAAGTTTTTCCATCCTCATCTTTAGTTCTATCTTGTTCGATATAATCGATACCATTCACAAAACCAACAGATTCAAAAATATTACGTAATGTCATTTCCCCCCAATTTCCTTGAATTTTCCTATTATTTGTTAAAACTTCAGCCAAATTGTCAGCTTTATCACCTATATTTTTACTTTGTTCTATAAGATTTTTTATTTGCTCTTCCATAGAAACTTTTGTTTCGATGCTATTTTTATTAGTCTCTTGCAGTTTTCTTGTAAATTCATCGATTTGGCTTTTGAATGGATTAAGAAGATTTGTTAAACCCTCTTTCTGCTGCTCGCTAAAACTGATTTTTTGCTCCTTAATGACTTCGCTAGATATAATTTTAAACTGGCCCAGCAACTGCTCTTTTATATTAGAAAATTCGCTAATAGTTTTTTCTCTATCCTTCAATTTTAGTCTAAATTGTTCACTTTCCAACAGAAGACCATTGTGTAATTTTTTTAAATCCTCTAACTTATTCAATAAATTATTATTGTCAGATTTTAATTCGTCAACCTGTCTAGCTAAACTTTCATTATCTTTACAAAGGATAGAATTTTCCAGATAAAGTTTATTCTTATCTTCAAATAATTCTCGAATTCTTCTAAAAAGGAAAAAACATATTAAAAATAAAATTAAAACTATAACTATTAGAACAAAATTGATTAACATAACCCCAACCTCGCTTTTTAAATTTTCTTAAATTCTTTAAAAGCCCTTGAAAAA
>CAPZCD010000016.1 GCA_948744995.1 uncultured Rickettsiales bacterium
GACCTATCAGCTAAAAATAAGGATGAAGTTGGGATGAAAAGCGAGGTTGGGGTTAGATTAGTAATTAAAATTAGTTAATAAAGCCTATTGACTTAACATTAAAATATGATATAATATATCTATCTTTTTTAGTAGAATCTAAAGAGATCTTTATTAATAAATTATGGAGTTTATGAAAGTTATAAATAAGTTTGTTTCACTGTTAGTATGTACTATATTGGCAGTAAATATTAAAGAAGTAAAAGCTGACGGTATGTATGATGCATTTGGTGATTTAGTTGATAAATTATATGTTAGTGAAAAAGGTTATAATATAGGTTATAGAAATATTGCAGACGGTGGCGATAGAAGAAGAACCTGGTTTGCAGTAGATTCAAGATCTGATATGATTCCAAATATTAAAAGTTATCAAGAATTATTTAATAATTTTGTTCAGGGGAGAGGCAACTCTGACATGGTATTTTATTGGTATTATGGAATTCTATTTACAGAGAATAAATCAGTTCCTAATACTATTCTTTTAACTATTAACACGCCAAGAATTCGATATCTTCAAGAACAAGATGAGGCTAATTTAGATCAAGAGCCACTAAAAATACGAGATAGTCTAAGAAAAGTAATAGGTGATATTGTTAATTATGTTAAATATAATGGTGACGATGAAGCAGAAAAGTGGATTGGTAATTTAAAGAAAGAGTTAAACCCAGAGAATGAGGAATTATAATTTTTTCTGATTAATAATAGATGATGAGACAAAATATATAAAATATTTCGATATTGATATATAATCGGTATGTAAAAAATTTGTACATACCTTTTTATTGGTTTCTTATTAAAATTTAAGACATAATCAAATAAACCCATCTTCTACCAAGCGCATTAAAATTCCATCTTCTCCTAATTTTTTTAAATAATTAATGAATTTATTTATAGATTCCTTATCCTCTTTTGTTTGCTTTACATCCTTTCTTAATACAAATTCTACAGCTGACGATCCATCAAGTTCTGCATTTGTACAAATATTTAAATGATGCTTATATCTTTCACTATTACTTAAAATATCATTATCTGAACTATATTCACCTGTTTCAGGATCAGTTTGAAAAAATGATATAGATTTTATCAGATTTTCTGGAAAATCATCAATCAAACTGAGACGCGGTACTTTTATAATAAAAATATTTTTGTAGTAAAAAAAGCTGATGTGATTTGGCGTAAAATTTTCTATATTTGTTGAAGGAAAAGTTGTTGGTATACCAAGATTGGTATTTTCTAAAAACATTGGTGGTCGATAAAGTTTATTATTGGATGCATATATCCTACTGCATGGTATAAAAACTAAAACCAATAAATTAATTTTTTTCATAAAATCTCTTTAAATTTGATAAATATAAGCATATATCATAGTATATAATTATATTATTGTCAATTTTGTCATTATTTTGCATATTTTATAGTTATTTGACTTAACTCTAGCACTTAAAAAGTGGAATTAAGATATACATAAACAATCACTCAATAATTCATAAATTCTTATTAATCCTTTCTCTCAACCCATCCCAATACTCCAACCTTTTTTTAATTTCCCTTTCAAAACCCCTCTCATTAGGCCTATAGTAATTTTTTCTAGTAACCCCATCTGGAAAATAATTTTGTCCTGAAAAACAGAGTTGTGTATCGTGATCGTATATATAACCTTCAGAATATCCAATTTCTTTCATCAACTTCGTAGGAGCATTGAGTATATGTTTTGGCGGATCTTGGTAGTTATTTTCCTTAACATCCTTAAAAACCGAACTTTGAGCCATATAGCTGGCGTTAGATTTTGGTGCAGTAGCACAATATATAACTGCATGAGTTAAACATAAAATACCATCTGGTGGCCCCATAAAATCAAATGCCTGTAGTGCCGAAGTTACCTGAACTAAAGCCTGCGGATCGGCCATACCTATATCCTCCACCGCTATATTCATAAGTCTCCTAAAAATATAATGATATTCTTCACCACCATCAAGCATTCTAGCCATCCAATATAAAGCTGCTTGAACGTCAGAGCCTCTTATAGATTTATGGAAGGCACTAATTAGATTATAGTGATTGTCATCCTTTTTATCATAATTTGCTTTCCTTCTGCTAACAACTTCCAACATTTCCTTAATTGACAGCTTCTTTTTAGTATTAAGGGACAAAAGCTCTTCGCACATATTCAAAAGATATCTACAATCACCATTCGATATGTTGGCTAAAACGTTCTTAGCTTCTTTTGTTATGGGTAAACTTTTATTTTCAAATTCTTCAACTCTCGCTATTATCATTAGCAAGGATTTATCGTCCAATGGCTTAAAAATTATTATTCTGCACCTGGATAATAAAGCCGAATTGAGTTCAAATGATGGATTTTCTGTTGTTGCCCCAATTAATACAATTATACCATTCTCAACATATGGTAGTAAAACATCTTGCTGATTTTTTTTAAAACAATGTATTTCATCAATAAATAGTATGGTACTCTTACCAAAATCCTTAAATTTATTAGCAGCCAATTCGAATATTTTTTTTAGATCTTGAACGCCAGTATTCGTTGCTGATATTATTTCCGTAAAATAGTTCTCTTTTTTTAGAAGCAACCTTGCTACCGTTGTTTTTCCTGTTCCTGCTGGTCCCCAAAAAATCATAGATGGTATTTTATCCTGCTCAAACGCTCTTTTTAATATACCACCATCGCAAAGTAGCTTCTCCTGCCCGACGAGTAGCGATATATCCTGAGGCCTAATTTTATCAGCTAATGGTTGCATAAATCTGTTATGGATTAGTAATTTTATGGTATAAGTTTGTAAAAATTTTGCAATTATGTGTAAGGATAGTAATGTTGGTAAACAATTAAAAATTTTCCAATTGAAAAATTATACTTTTTATCTAAACTTGATTCGTTGTACCCGTAGCTCAATTGGATAGAGTACCGGATTGCGAATCTGGCGGTTAGGAGTTCAAACCTCCTCGGGTGCGCCATCTTTAAGCTAAATGATATAATAATTTATCTTTCATAAAAAGACGTCTACCACTCATCTATTGTTTTTATTTAAATTATAACCATACTAAAAAGATATATTGCACAATTAGTCGCATCATTTCAATGACAGGATCAGAATTTGACATCAACAGCTCAGTTTGGGTATCAGCTTCAGCCGGTTCAGGTAAAACTACAATACTTATAAATAGACTGCTAAATATGATATTGAATGATATTGATATATCCAAAATAGTGTGCTTAACCTATACAAAAACAGCCTCGAGAGAAATGAAGGAAAGAATTTATAATTCTCTAATTAAATGGACTACAGCGCAAGACGACGAGTTAAAAAAAGAGCTGAAAAATATATCCAATATAGCCATAACAAAGGAACAAATGAGAAAAGCAAGGACATTGTTCGCGAAAACCATAGATAATATTGATAATTTAAAGATTTTTACTATACATTCATTTTGTCAGCAGATATTGAGTAAATTTCCAATAGAAGCTGGCATTACGCCGAATTTTGAGGTTATAGATGAATACCAGTCAAAAGAACTTATAGCAGAATCAGTGGATACTATACTACGTTGTGCCAAAAACGATATTCATATTTATGAATATATAAAGCTGATAATTAAGGAAAAAAATGAGGATAGTTTTTACGATTTTATTAACTATTTGGTTTCAAAAAGAAAAGATTTTGAATTGATAAGGGACAATATAAACTATAAGAAAAATCTAAAAGATTCGCTAGCTATAACTTTTGAAACTAGAGAACAAGTGGCGGAAGATTTTTTGGCGTATAATTTTGGCAGTATAATTGATATCTGTAATGATGCCCTAAAGAAAAAAATAACTGGAGCCAAATTGTCAACTATAGAAAGCATAAAAAGTACTATAATTGAGCTAAATAAGTATAAAAATGAAAAAGATAAAAAGGAATTATATTCATCGATTGATCGCTATGTGAGCTTATATTTAACGAATAAAAATGAAAAAAGAGCTAATTTTATTGATAATCTGCAACAAGAACAGGATAGATGTTATTTATTTAGGCAAAATCTAATCAATACTAAATGCTACAATTTAACACTGGCTTCAATAGAAATTGTTTTTAGAATAATTGATAATTATAAGTTTTTAAAAGAAAAAAAAGGTGTTCTAGATTTTGATGATCTCATTGTAAAAACGATTCAACTGTTGAGAAATCCTGATTATTCTGATTGGATAAACTATAAACTTGATAGCGGCATAGAGCATATTCTGGTTGATGAAGCGCAAGATACGTCAATTCTCCAGTGGGAAATAGTAAAATATCTAACCAGAGATTTTTTTAGTGGAGTTAATAATCATGATAATCCGAGAAGTGTTTTTGTGGTTGGAGATGAAAAACAATCTATATATAGTTTTCAGGATGCTAGTCCGGAAATGTTTGAAATAATGCATAATTATTACAAAAAATTAGTAGAAAGTAGTAGAAATAACTTTATAAAATTTGATCTTAATAGATCATTTAGATCTGTAAAAACAATTTTGAACTTTGTTGATACTGTATTTGTGGGGCATGAAAATAAAATATCAAAATTAAATAACCGAGTAAAACATAATGAAACCCGTGAAGGAATAGGATTGGTTGAATTATGGCCGCTAATAGATACAGAAAATATTGAAAAGCAACGGTCAGAAGTGGCAGAAGCTAAAACTATCGGCAATAACAACAGACAATCGTGGGATATGAACTTCAACTTGGATGAAGAAACGAAAAAACAGGAATTATTGGCAAAATATATAGCATCTAAAATAGAGGAGTTGCTTGGTTCGAATAGAGCTATAGTAGATAAAGAAGGCAAAAAAAGAAAGATAGAATGTGGAGATATAATGATACTGGTAAAAAATAGGAATAAAATATTTTTATCATATCTGATAAAAGATTTAAATAGGAAAAATATACCTAATTCCGGATTGGATAAGGTAAATATGTTCAGTGAAATAATTATAAGAGATATCGTGTCTCTTTTGACATTTTTATTATTTCAAAATGATGATTTAGCTTTGGCTAATATAGTAAAATCTCCAATACTTTCGCTAACGGAAGATGATTTATACAAAATATGCGACCATAGGAATAAAAATAACGTAAATTTATTATTATCTCTAAAAAAACTATATCCTGATAAATATGAATTTTTAAATTCTCTAGTGGAACAAAGTAAAATATTGAATATTTATGATTTATGTTTTTATATACTTATGGTATGTAATATTAAAAAAAGTATTATATCAAGATATGGAGCTGATAGCGCTGAAACTATTAATAAATTTTTGGATTTTGTTTATAATTATGAGAGCAAAAATAGCTGTTCCTTACTATCTTTTATAAATTTCGTTACCAATAACGTAGATGAGATAAAAAAAGACTTTGAAACGTCAAGTAATCAAGTTAAAATAATGACTATTCATGCTTCAAAAGGCTTGCAATCTCCGATAGTATTTATAGCCGATGCAAATTCTATGGTTGACAATAGGAAAGAGAAAATTTTGTGGTGTAGAAGTAATGTTAATATGGATAATAATGCAAATTATGATATGGATGATGGTATGAATAATAGCTATATAAATATGCCTTTTTATAAGATATCAGAAGAATCAAAAATAATGATAAATATCAAAAACAACAATTTAAATAATCTTTTTAGCGAAGACCTGAGGTTATTTTATGTGGCTTTAACCAGAGCGGAAAATGAACTATATATCTGCGGTCTTGAAAGAAAAGGAAGTAGAGAATCTTGGTATGGTATTTCTAAAAAGGCAATGGAATGCCTTAATGGTAAAAAGGATATTTTTGAGTTTAATAACAACCTGGAAAAATTTGTTTATGGTGAATATAATTATCTGAATAACAATTTTAGCGAAAAAATTGATGATGAACTAAAAAATACTTGTGATTTAGAAACTGTAAATTTAATATTGAAAAATATTAAAATATATAATTATGCAAATGAAAAACAAAAAATTATATCACCTTCACAATATTATAATTATGTAAATAGGGATAGACCAATAGAAAATAATTTTAAACCAATAGAAAAAGGTAAGATTATACATAAATTACTGGAGATTTTGCCAAAAATAGATAGAAATAATTGGCAAAATGTCATAAATATATATAAAAATAACATGGGTAACTTTAGCCAAAATGAAATATTGGAAATAACCAATTTAGTTTTTGGAATACTGGGTAATGATAATTTAAAGCAGTTCTTTTCGAAAAAGTCTAGTAGTGAAGTTAATATTGTTGGAGAGGTGGATGGAAATATAGTTTCCGGTAGGATAGATAGGATGGTGGAATTGGATGATAAAATTCTAATTTTGGATTATAAAAATACTTCGAAAAATTATAAAAATTCTGATGAATTACCGAAAGAATACCTTAAACAATTGGAATTATATAAAAAATTAATTGAAAAAACAAATAAAAATAAGTTAGTTGAGTGTTATATATTGATAACTAGTTATGGGAATTTGATTAGACTGGGGTAAAATATACCTATTATTTAGGTAATCTCACCCAGTAAACTTACTTTATAACTAGCTTATTTCAAACTCTTTAAAAGATCTACATCAACGTCAGATTGATCTATACCTAATTTATCCAGAATTTGCATATTAGTTTTTACTTTCCTAATAACTCTCTTTTTCTTTTCTCTATCAAAAGATGCTAGCTGTTTCTGATAATCTTCTCTATATAGCATATTTATATTATTTTTCAAAAAGTCTTTATCTTCATCTGATATATCCTCAGACAACTCATTCAACAAATCCATTTCTTCTACTATTTGTTCAATATATATTTCTTTAGTTTTATCTTTTTTAAGACCATCAAACTTATCTATTCTTTTTGCAATGATATTTCTAGCCCTTTTAATAAGTTTTTTCTTATGTCTTTCTTTAACAGTGTCTTTGATAAATTTCAAATTATCTCTGTATTTTTTGTAATCTTCTGAGGCGTCTTTTAGAGCTTCTTCCAACTCTTTCTTTTTTTCTTCAATTCTTTTCTCAAGATCTTCAGTTTGATTATTTATTCTCTCTTTTCTAAGTCTTTCTAATTCTTCTTCTATTGGGTTAATTCTATTTATATCTTCTTTAACATTATTATTATAAGTAGATCTATTTTCTTTTAATAAATCTTTAACTTTTTGATAATTATTATAGTCTTTTAAAGTTATCCTATCTTTAACATCTTTTGCCTTAGAAGGAACTATACGTTTGGAATAGTCAGCTAAGGAGTTAGCTCTATTAAGAAATAGATTTCTTTTTGTTCTAATCTTTTCAAGACCTTCACCAATCAAGCCAGCAACTCTGACAATACCTTCGGTAGTAGTAGCCATAGCACTACCAAGTATTACGTGGTCACCCAAATTTTTTGCAATCTTTAAACCAGCCGCTACTTTTCCATTGAGCCATGATGTTGTTAATTTATCAATATTATCGTTTGTTCTATTAATTTTCTCATTAGTTGCTTTGATCATAGTAGAACCTTTACCATCGTTATCTTCTATCATTCTGCGTCTAGCCTCTTTCGCTTTATCAAATAATGCCCCTGGGGCATTGTTAATATAATCATGTCTAAATTCTTCAAGTTTTTTACCGGTGGCCATAGCTGCTCCTACGCTTTCTCCAACAGTTTTACCTATAGGCGCTTTGGCTAAGCTGAGTGCTGAAGGACTCTGTTTTGTATCATCGGTGATACTCTTGAATATACTTTCGGCAATATTTTCAATATCCGTAAGTATTTGGTCAGACAACTTGAAGAATAAAAATACAATTACTATATCTAAAAGCACCGAAAAAAAGTTTGAATTTGCTAATACTTTTATCTGCTGTATACCAGGTATACCATTAATTAAACACACAAAACTTGATGATCCATCTGGACAAACGAGATTAGCCCCTCTTCCTTTACTACTGTGGTTACTAAAAGAGGAATCTCTTAATAGAACTATATCCATAAGATTTACATAGATTACTAATGAAGCAAAATTTAACACAGGCTTAAAAATATTATCAGCTATATATTCGAGCCAGTTATCAAATACACTTTTAGTTCTCTCAAAAAACATCAGAGGTAGAACAATTGGTGATATTAGTATTAAAACCGATAAATTGAAAAATGAAGAAGTAAATACATATACAGCCTTAAGTATAACATTGAATATCATAAAAATAAATGTCATCATCAAACCAAATATAAGACCACCAATACCATTTATAACCTTTGTGACAACAGTATCAGGAAAGAAGAAAGATGGTACAAGCATAATTGCACTATATATTAATATATTTGGTGCCGCCATGTTTACCGAATAGCCAAGATATCTAGTTAGTTTACAATCTAAAGTATCAAATGATGCTAGATAACTTTTATCCTCTTTGTATTCAGTAGTATCAAAGTAACAGCCATCATAATTTTTGTTCCACAAATCGCTACCATTTAAATCGCTCCAGCCGCCACTAACTTTTATTTGTATTTTTAACTTATTTGAATTTTTATCGTTATATTTGTCAATATAGTATATGAGTTGTGACAGTTCTTGGTTATTTGAAATTATTACATTTTTACTTGTTCGTCTTTCTTGTTTAGTAGCTTTTTTAACTATTATCTCGGAACTTTCATCATATGAACTGTTTATGACATAATTACTGTAAAAACCCTTTTCACATCTTTTTGTATCTTGATTTCTTCTGGAATAGGTTACGTTGTCAAATATACTGTAGCTTATACATAACATAACAGGCTCATCTTCTTCTGTTAGATAATTCTTTTCGACAATTCTTAGTATCTTATTTTCTCCTGAAAAATTTATCATCTGATTTTTAGGATTTTTCATTGTACGTACAAAAATAGTATTCACGAATGAGTAACTCGCTGTTGCAAAATTTACCAGTTTTTCGTACACACCCTGTTGCCATCCGTTATAGAATATAAGCCAAATTACAAGGGAAAATTTAAAGGCGGAAAATACAAGTTTAGAAATATTTTCTGGTTTAACGAAACTTTCTAAATCACCAAGTAGCAGTTTTTTATAGAAGAATACAACTAAAAATAGAGCAAAAGCAGCTTTTATGGTTCTCAACAGATACCTTTGCAGTTTGTAAAAAGGATTGTAGGAATCAGGTAATTTTTGTCCTTTGATTATGTAAGTTCCGTCTATTTTTTGGTATTTACTTTCAAAGTAGGCATAATCCTTATTATTGATATGTTTATTAATATCATTTTCATCATCTAAACCGCAATAGCCTTCGGAATTATTAACGGCATCATCTTTGCATAAGCTAACACCAGCTACACCATTAAGTAAATTTTTAAAACTTTCAAAAATACACTCAACAACAGGGGATGAAAATTGTGTCATTATGTTGCCTGTATGTCCCGGAGAAACATTTCTGGAGTTACTTGTTTTTCCGGAACAGGAGGAGTCGAGAAAAAGAGATCCGGTGATGCTGCTATCATCCGAAATATTTTCTTCTTTTTCAACCTCTACACAATGGGCTCTATACTGGCATATATTCTTTATTTTTCCATAAAAATCGGTTGTTATGGCTGAATTGGGAATTACATCGTACATTTGTATTACCGGGGAAGCTTCATCATTATAACCTTTTTTAATATTTTTCACATCTGAACCTACAGTAGTACTATCTATTTTATAAATATATTCAAAATCTCTACTGTTAAAACCGGCCATATCTTTTTTTACTCTGTTAAACATTTCTTCAGCAAATTTTTCTCCATTACCGGTTTCCGTTGATTTGTATTCATCTAATTTTTCATTAGAAAAGAAACCTGAACTACATTTTACCGCATTTATATGGGTAGAGCTTCTTTGGAGATAGCCGTTATTAAAGACTGAATCTTCCAGTGCACTACCGTCACAAAAACTTGCCTTATAGTTTAGACCAGCATTTAATTTGAAGTTGTAGGGACACAAACCATAACTGTAAACGCACACATAATCGGTATTAATCTTTTTGGTGGCTTCAAATTCTTGTCCATCAAGTTCACAAGTAGGACCGTATTTGGTACTATCTTTATTTTTAATAAAATCAAAAACGGTATTGGCTAAGACTTCGTAACCACTAATCACGTGTGAGAAACAAAATTTATAAGATTCTACTTTTCTTTCATTTTCATTGTTAATTTTTTCTAAACAAATAAGATGTTTGCTTCTGTATTTACAGCATCTTCTAGCCATATCAAAAACTCTAGTACAAATATTTATAACTTTTTCTCTTTTATTTTTTTGTTCTTCTGTTTCCTTATCTTTTTTTTCCTGTCCCATAATTTTATAATAGTTGATACCATTAAAAGTAGTAACTAGTTCTAAATCGCTATCATCAATTCCATTGATTTCTCCTTCAGGAACTACACAAGAGGATTTTTCATCGTAATAAAATCTATTGCAGGCAAAATTGGCTTTGTCGTTACCACGCATATAGTATCTTTGTGAAAGGTCTTTATCTTCATTATAATTAATTCCACTTAAACTGTTATCTCTCGGGTCTATACAGTAATCTGTATCATAATCACTAGAAACCGCCGTACCATTTATCTTTTCAGCATAATTTTCTTTCTCGGGAATACCGGAACTATATTCTATACCTCCATAAATATATTCTCGAAACTGTTTATTAGTTACACTATTACTTATAATTCCATTTTTAGCTCCATCCAGTATTTCCCTATAGTATGAACCTTCATTGGCACCTCTTATAGGATAAGATCCTGATGTTGTACCATTATTATAATCCCAATCTTGATTATAACTTAGCCATTTGTGACCACAAAATTTGTATATTGGGAGTTTATCTTTGGCTTTTCTATAATTGCTGTCAGAAATACTGGCTATAGTACCTTGCGCAAGATATTGAACAGCTTGGGCGGCAACAAGTCTGGCTATAATACAATCAAAATCTCCCGATATAGCATCCATTGCAGCATTTACTAAAATCTCAGTAGTAGATTGTGTCATAAGAACTGCCATTAAATCAATCGGATCTGCTGCCATTCTATCGTCTGTAAATAAACTGGCAGTTGTACCAATACCTTCAGCAGTTGTTTTAATAGCAGTTGTAGCTTCGTTTTTTGCTGTTTCTTTTAGAATTTCTTTTACAAATTCGTTAGCAAGTTTTTCAGCTTCATCCTCTATTACATCAGTTGTATCTGCTATAAAATCTTCCAATGCTTTTTTAGAAATATTACCTGCTTCATCTTTGAATTTGTCAAGTACATCGTTAAGTTGATCAGTAACCCCTTTTTTAATTGCATCTTGTTCTGCTTTAGTTAACTTTCTACCAAGTTTTTCAGTTTGCTCTTTAATCTTTTCAGAGGCTTGCTCTTCAATTTCTTTTTCTAATACATCCCCAGCAGCCTTATTAGCTGCTTTTTTTATAGACGATGCTAAACAAGCAACTTCAACTCCAATTTCCTGTGCTTTATATTCGGTTATAATGGGTATGCTTATATCTTTTAAACATTGATCATCTGTTGCTGAAAAGGAAAAACTGCATTTTGTTTTAATAGAATTTAAACCAACCATTTGTATAAAATTTTTATCTAAAATATCTCCCACTTTACACTGGCCATTTTTTATGGGTATAGCTAGAGGATAAATTGGAAAGATAGGATATCCACCCTCACTATTATCTGCTTTAGATTTACTTATATACTTATCTTCTTCGGCATATATTTTTTGATATTTACAATATAGATTGCTGCTAAAAACTTCCTGTAAAGCTAAAGCACCAGCCGCATCACCTGAATCGACTCTTAAAGCACTTTTAATTACAGTAAAGCCTGTAGCTAGCTTTGCCATAAAACCACCAGGATCAAGTGCATCGGTAGCATTAAAATTATTAACATTAATGCCGGCCTTAATCATACAAGTAAGAGAGGGAACTATTAAACTAATTCCTGGTATAAATTTTATAATTTCCATGGCTTTAGAAAGTGTACTATCTTCACTATCGGAGTTATCATTTCCATTTCCTTCAGAAGTTCCACCTGCGACTGTATTAACTATATAACTTTTATAATTTACACCATTAGCTAAACACTGAGTTGGACTAGTGTAATATATAAAAAAAACAAATATAAAAATTTTTGTAAACAAATTATTTATCTTCATCTTACCCCCTTTATTTGTCCTTTTTCTTTGATTTATTTTGTTTTCTTGTTTCATTCCATTTCTTAAATTTATTAATAGATTTATTAACAGCCTTACCAGTTATTTCTAAACCCTTATCAGTAGGACGTCTTAAAATATCCCTTGACTTATTAGCCATTTTGGCTCCTGAAGTGGCAACCACCTGATTAACATTTTGGAGAGAAGGTAAACCGGAAGCAGCATCATCTATCCCATTAGCCGGACTTGCTCCATCGGATGAGAATATAGATCCGGTCATAGCAGTTACATATGAAACAAATTGTTCGAAAATGAATATTAAAATCAGT
Organism: uncultured Rickettsiales bacterium; assembly: GCA_948744995.1. Taxonomy (GTDB): domain Bacteria; phylum Pseudomonadota; class Alphaproteobacteria; order Rickettsiales; family UBA1997; genus CALXRO01. Next base: position 12,525 of record CAPZCD010000016.1, read on the forward strand.
AGGAATATTAGGTCAAAAAACATGTAGAAAAATCCCTCCATTTGATCTTTAATGTCTGAAAAAGTAGGCAAACCAGGTAAACCAGGAAAATCTTCTATTATAAAATCTAACAAACCTATACCGGTTTTATTGGATACACCATGATCCTGTACAGCGCATATAGGGGCTCTTCTCTTTAGGTTTATAATTTTACCTTTTGACTCATTACATAGTTGTTTTTGATCAGTACTGCCTGGATCAATATGGAAATAATTACTTTCTGATATTTTACAAATGGTATCACAATAGACGCTCCTTATAGGTTCATTTTCTCCATAGAATGTAGCATCAGCTATAAAATATTTGTCAAAAATTATAAAAAATAAACTTAAAGCCATAAATGTAAATAACGGAGACATCACATTTTGTATAATCTTCTTTAACCAACTTTGGAAAAATCCTTTTGTTCTCTCAAAAAGTATCATAGGAATGAAGATTGGCGTCATAAATAGTAGTATTGTTATAGTTAAGGAATTAACAATAAAGACATAGGCCACTCTAACGACAAAGAATAAAATTGAAACAAACAGCAGGATAAATGGTAACATAGTTAATATACTTAAACCGGCACTAAATATACCCATTATAAACATTGAAATTATAGGGGGATTAGTGATATTATTGGAATAATAGCCAAAATATCTTGATACTTTACAATCAAAGGTATCAAAAACCGCCAAATATTTTCTATCTCTATAGGTATCATACTTGTTATCTACATATAGCCCATCAAAAAAGAAGCAACCACTATACTTAGGGTTATCATAGTTATACTTCTCCTTATCCTCTGCAAGTATATCTACAGCGAATTCAGAAACTTTATTATATATACTATAAACACTGTTAAAAACACTATTAATCCAATTGTTACTAAATGAGAAATAAGCAACCAGCATAAGAGTTAAAACATATTTCAATATTTCCTCCGGAGTTGCACCTTTTCTAAATAAAATTATATTGTATCCATAGAGCATAACCGATAAAGCCAATATAGCTTTTACTATATTTATAAGATAGTTTCTTATGGTGAGAAATGGACTTTTATAGTCACTTTTACTCAAATCATCACCTTGTTTTATAACCACATCACTATTCAGGCAAATATCTCCTATAACTTCATCATCCATATTTCTACAGATTGTATGTCCTGCTTTATTTAATAGAATATTTTTAAAGGTCTCAACCGTACATTCAACCAACGGAGCTACCATAACTTTCTGATTTTTAGAAGTTTTAGCTAACGGTCTTTCATAACCTGAAAAATTATGTGATGAACCTATACCATCTATACAAGCTCTGTCAATATAGGGTGATAAGTTGCTATTTTTTGTTTCCACCAGTGGTTGAACATATACACAATGCCTATCAATTTGACAAAAATTAGATGGTTTGTTATAGCAGGCATAGATTCTATCACCAATCAAACAAGGGCCATCACAATGTCTGTTTCCGTCTTTATCAAAACTGCAATGATTATCAGTATTAAATTTGCTATAATGTTCATTTGCATTTTTCTGTACATAAATGCCCGATTCTTCTTCAACTTCAAATCCACTATCATTAGTCATGGAAAATTCCTTTCCATATTGTTCGGTTCCACCCAATAACCTGAAATTATAGGGGCATAAATTATAGGTTTCCACACAATATTTATTTCCCTTTGAATCAGTTGCTGATCGTCTAATTTTGAATTTTATAGTTTTATTCGCATCAGATGTTGTAGAATCATCAGAATTTTCTGTAAGGCTACTAGTTATACTAGATTTGATATTACCATTTTCATCGCATACCTCATTGTAAATGGTCTTAGAGGAATCACATTCAGCACTATTTTTATCTTCTTTACAATCTTTATCCCTTTTCTCTTCCAACTCCCCACAAGTATTACTATTATCTTTTTTTTGCTCTTCATATTTTGAACTATCATAATCAGTAGGTTTAAAGGCAACTAAATTATATTCCATCTCACATTTCTTACCATCTTTATCACACATCACATGCTTATTTTCAACATTGTTGTTTATACAAATAAGTTTTTGACTTGCTTCTAAACAGCACTTATAGGCTTCTCTATATTCTTCGTCAGCTGATACTAAAAATCTATCGCAGGCAAAATTAGCTGAATCATTGCCCCTAAAATAGTATAGTTGACTTGTTTTATCATTATTAACACCAAGAAAATTTTTTCTATCAGGTCTAGGGTCAGTACATCCGTCATACGCAAACTCAACCCCATCATAGTAAAATTCTCGATAGGGCTTATATAATAAACTTAATTTTTCAGCAAGTGATTCAGAAGACAGACTTTTATCTCCATATAGAACTCTACAATAATTTATATCATTTTCTATGAAACATTTATTAATTTTGTATTTATGTGAGCCACGAAAAGCTCCTTTTGTTGGATAAGCTTCTGACATATATTTATTCCATCTGCTCCATGTTGAACCAGGTTCTATACTTTGGCCATTCAAGTTACTTTCTATAGTCTCATCCCCATAGGTTAACCAGTTATCACCACATAACTCAAAACCATGAAACACTGCATCAGCTATGGAAAATTGAAAATGTTTAAAAAGTTCTTTTGCAGCATTTGCCGCAGCATCGAGGAGAATTACAAAAATTACCTTATATAATGTTTTAATCCCTTTGACGTTTGTTATAATTGTTATAGCAAGGCAAATAACTAAAATAGATAAACTAACTGCTTCACAATATGGATTACTTGGATCCATATTAAAATCATCTTGATCAAAAATTAAACTTTCTAAATATTCTAAAGATTTAAATCCTAAAATACCGGCCAATAACACAATAAAGGTTTTTAAACCTCCGCTATTTTCGCCAATAACTAATCCAAAAATATTCAATAGTTGCGAACATAACAAAGGAAAAAACAATAAATTAGCTACCACATAATAAGGTACGGCAAAATTTATATTATCAATACCTTCTTTAAGATCTTTTTCATTAAATTCCATATACTTCAACCCCCCGGGTTTGCAGGAAAAACCACTCACATCAAGATTACTATTATCTGGGTTAGGAGCCTCATAGGTGAATATTAAGTCATCAAATTTTCTAACTCTGTCTCTTGGACCAACAACTGCTTTCTGTGTAATCGAAAAAGCATCCTCCATACTGAAAAATAAACAATTAAAAAATGTAATAGCTATCAGACAAGTTTTAAAAATATTTATTTTCTTCATATCACATGTTCCTTGATCTTTTATAATAAATATCTATCCAATCTTCTGGTTTATCACTACCAACTTCTTTTATTATTTCATCGAGAAGTATAACCGTTTCAGCCCTACCAGATAAAACTCTCACAACATCCCCCATACCCATAAGGTCTATTTTTGCTATTACTCCACCTTGATCCTGTTTTACTAAAAAATATCTAGTACCGGGATCGGTAGTTTTTATAAGCTGAAACTCTCTTTCACTCAACATAAAAGCTGTCCTATAAACTTCTGTAGCCTTCAAATTTGGTAGATATATTTGTGTTGCAGTCTGTTGCACTAATGTATCAGATATACTACTCTTGGTAGCATCTTCTACCGATTGGGTAGCAAACACTACAAATGCATTCAATTTTCTAAAAACTTTTAACCAGTCTTTTATTTTTGGAGCAAAAACATCATTATCTATAAGAGCCCAAGCCTCATCCAGTATTATCATCGTAGGAGTACCATCCAAAGAGCTTTGAATTCTATGGAAAAGATAAAGCAAAACAGGACTTATACTTTTCTTATCTTTTAATATCTCACCCATTTCAAAACCGAAAGCATAGGATGAAAAAAAGTCAATTATATCATCATCATTATCAAAAAGCCTTGAATGTGAACCTCCACTGTGCCACATTTCTAACCTACCCGCTAAAGAACCAGGCCCTCCCATACCAAGAAAAGGAGCTATATTTCTCAAAACTCTTTTTTCATAAGGTAGTTTATAGTTACCATTAATGGCCTCAGTAATTCTAGCCATATCCTCTGCAGTTATAGTTTCTCCATTAACCGTAAGCATAACTGTTAGCCACTCTATCAAAAATGCCTTATTTTCTGGCGTTTCTGCTAATTTTAACGGATTAAATCCCGAACATTTACTAGACTCCAAAATTGAATATTTACCACCTAACGCCCTTATAAAAATCTCCGCACCTCTATCTTTATCAAAAAAGAACATTCTACAATTAAACTTCTGGGCTTGCGCACACAAAAAGTTCATCATAACAGTTTTACCAGCTCCAGTAGGGCCTATAATCATAGTATGTCCCACATCACGAACATGAAAACTAAAGAAATATGGCGTTCCGGATACGGTATTCAGCACGGTACAAGCGTCGCCCCAATGATTACCAACCCTCTTGCCAGATGGATAGTTATGAAAAGAAGCAAAACTAGCCAAATTCAACGTATTTATCGTAGATTTTCGAACTATATATTTTAGGTTACCAGGCAATTGTGACCAAAAACACGCCTCCATATTCATTTTTTCCCTAACCGCCGTTATACCGACATTAGAAAATTCAACAATTGCCATTGATACAGCATTCTCTACCGATTTTTCAGAATCCTCAAAGCAACATATGGTTAGATGGTGACTACCGAAAGCAAATTTTCCACTCATAGCCGAGTCCAATGCCTCATCAATCTCCTTAATTTGCGATACAGCTACATCCTCTGCCTGAATCATACGTCTTTGCTGTAGTTGCATACTACTTATGGCGGACATTCTGTTCGTATACGTAAAAGATTGCGATATTATGAATTCAAACGGCATCTGCAAAAATCCATCCAGTATGCCAGCATTTGTAGATGGTCTATATTCTTTTAGAGAGGCTATAGCACCAAATTTAGAGCCACTTGGCGTCATACATTCAAAAACCTTACCTTTGAAGTATAACCTATTTGACTGTAGGTAATGATCTAATGGCATCGGAGATAATCTATAGTTCTGTATCTGTCCACAATTAACAATAATTCCAAGAAATTTTAATATCTCCGAATAGACTCCCTCAGGAGTATCCTTTAGCGATAACAGTTCAGGGCCATAGTTAGAAAAACCATTCATAACTCGTTCAGTTATTTCATCAAGTTCCGCCATAGCGTCTTTAAACGCCTTTTCCTTTACTCCCTTATCAGCCTTACTCCTTATTTTACTAATTATATTTGCTATTTTTGCAACACCCGCCGTGTCTTCTTTTCTAATTATGCTTATATAATGCTCATTAATAAAAGATCTATCGCCACTATGCCTTTCCTTCCATTCTTTATTCAATCTTTTGGCAAAAACATTAGTATATTCTCCACCTGGGTATGCTTCTTCTTTTCTTCTTATGGTATGGAACCATAGAGCAAAGTTACCAGACGCCATACCTTTCAGAAGGTTATTTCTCGCATTCTTTTTAATATCTATATCATCATCATCTGCTGTTTCAAAAGCAAAGCCTTTTATTTTTATAATTTTTATTAGACTATTATCCTTGAGAAGAATTGTATCCTCATTACAATGTAAGCTATAAGGAATAAAGTTAGACGAAGACATTTCTTTTGATAAATAATTCTGTTTTTGTGCTAGATACGAGTTTAATTTCTTCATTTTAGTAGCATCTAATAAATATCATAAGAATTGGCACCGCTGTGAAACGTTTTGTTGGGGCACACATTAAAATTACTGGTCTTCATGAGTAGTAGTTCCAGCATCAACGGCTCCTTTAGGCATATAAAATAGGCTATACCATGCAAACAAGGTAACATAACCAATAGATAAACAAAATTACTTGTAATAATGAAAGCCATAACAGAACCGATAGCTTCTAGAGCGGCGTAGACATATGTTACACCTAATATCATACTTGGTCTGGTTAAACCTAAAAATAAGGGATCTGCTTCAATTCTGCCACCTGCCATAAACAAAAAATAGTGCTCTGGTTGAGATATTATGATTAACGGAAGCAAAAATCAAGTTTATATTTATTAAAAAATCGGTTTAATATGTCATTTTTACCTGATAAATCATTGAAAAATTTGAATTAAATTAAAATTAAAAGAAAGTAAAAAGTTATTGTAGTTTTTATAAACTTTTATCATAAATGAGATAAATCTGTGAAAATACTATAAACTTGTAATAGATTTTAGGATAGATTACCATAAGATGTTATTTATATATAATTAATTTAACCCCAACCTCGCTTTTTAAATTTTCTTAAATTCTTTAAAAGCCCTTG
>CAPZCD010000017.1:0-12133 GCA_948744995.1 uncultured Rickettsiales bacterium
ACCTATCAGCTAAAAATAAGGATGAAGTTGGGATGAAAAGCGAGGTTGGGGTTAAACTATTAATTATCAACGGTAGGACCGAGATACCAACGAATTTATAATAATTCAATACATAATTTGTTAATGCTAGAACAAACAAAAAAATAGACAAAACATAGACTTTTTACAAAAAATCGCACAGCTATTAATCAATAATATTAAAACGGTTTAATAACCACTATTCAATAACATATGCCAAGCACTATCACACTCACCTCTAAACTCTCAGCTATACAGCACTCTCAACCGACAAACTATTTAAGATTAACAATTAATTAGAATTTTTCACTAATTTTCGTAAAAAATACCTCTATATACGGCTTTTTACCAACATCAACATCATAATATTTATTTATAGCCGTACGAATTTTTTGAGACAAAAAATTCTCTTTCTCCAAATTTGTGAGAAATTTATTTTTATTACCCCTTCTAATTTCGTTTATCTGTTTTACAGCCTCATTATACGAATCAACGATATCTTCTATCAAAATCTCTTTAGAAGCCACATCGATATTAAAATCAAACCCACCAGGAGCCGACACAACTGGTGCCTGGAGTATTCTATACTTAAAGTTTATTATCATATTTACAAATACAGCCCCAACTTCTACCAATTTGTTCCTAGTTTTTATAATCTCACTTTTAGTAGATAGCAACCGCTTTCCATCAAGTACCATAGCTTGAATAGCTATCTGCCCAATCTTTTCTACCTTGTTTTCACTAATTTTTAATATTACACCATTTTTTGATTTTGCTATATTTTTTACACCACATAATCGAGCCACCTTCTGATGTTCCAATATATGTGTTGGTTCTCCATGAACTGCTATGGCAATTTTTGGCTTAACATAGTTGTAGAATTTCTTTAGATCATTGACACAATAGTGTCCAGATACATGCACGAAATTATTTTTTTCTGTTATAACTTCAACATCTTTTTCAGCTAATTTATTGTATAAAGCTATCAGATCTTTTTCATTTCCCGGAATAACCTTTGAGGAAAAAATTACACAATCACCTTCTCCTAAAGTTACATGTTTATAGGCATTGTTAGCCAACTTATCTATGGCAGCGTTTTGATTGCCTTGGCAACCGGTCGCTATAAACAATAAATTCCTTTTTTTATAATTTTTAACTTCACCATCCGGAAGAAATTCATACTTATCGTTCAAATACCCAACATTTTTAGCAACTTTAACAAGTCTATATAATGATGATCCAAGCAAAACAACCTTACGTTTAAGTTTTTTTGCAATATCTGCAATCGTTTTTATCCTTCCTATATTTGAAGCAAAAGTTGTAAAAACTAGTAGACCAGTCTTATTTTTCGCTATGTTATAGAAACTATCAAAAAGTTCGCTTTCAGATTTCTGTTCGGTATCATTAAAAATATTTGTGGATTCACAAACACTCGCTAAAATCTCACTCTTAGCCCCCATTCTTTTTAGCCGCTTAATATCCGATTTTTGGCCAACAATCGGCTTTTCATCAAATCTCCAATCACCACTGTGTAGGATATTACCTTTAGCTGTTTTAATTATGATAGCATTCATTTCCGGTGTAGAATGTGTCAATCCTACAAATTCAATCTTGAACGGAGCTATATCTATTTTATCACCCTCATTTACTTCAATAATTTCAACGTTATTATAGTAATCATATTCCTTAAGTTTTTCCTGTAAAAATATTTTTGTAAATCGCGAAGTATATATGGGTACATTAATTTCCGGCCAAATATACTGTATAGCTCCTATGTGATCCTCATGTATATGAGTTATAAATATTCCCAATAGGTCATTTTTAATTTTGTTTATTATCGATAAATCCGGTACTAGTAAATCTACACCTGGTATCATCTTGGTAAAACCTATACCACAATCAACCATTATCCACTTACCATTATAGTGGTATAAATTACAGTTTAGCCCTATTTCGTTGGAGCCGCCTATTGGTATAAATAGTAAATCATTTTTGTATTTTTTAAAATTTAAATTCTTTATGTCCATAATTAACCTTTTCAATAGCTATACACAACTAATATAACCACAATTATTATAGCATGTTTTTGATATAAAACAAGTGTTTAATTTTGGTAGATAAAAGTACTGATAACTTTTAATTTATAAATTATGATAAATTACTGACTATTAGCACATAAATAAACAATTCCAATACAGATATACAAGGCATTGGTATAATCTAAACACAAAATTCGTGTTTAGGCATACCTACTATATAAATTTATAAGTAATGATTACAAATTTATTTTTCATCCTGACTCCAGAAAGTAGAGAGTATTCCTGGAACAAATATAATATTAGGTATAAATATTATCCACAGATAGCCAAAAATATAAAAATAGTATAGACTATAATTTACACCCCTTTATTCATACTATCAAAAAATTCTGCATTATTTTTTGTAGCATCCAACTTATCTTTCATAAACTCTATAGCACTAACACTATCCATAGTTGAAAGAATCTTTCTCAACATCCAAGTTTTAGACAAAGTAGCCTTATCCAGCAACAATTCCTCTTTTCTTGTACCGGATCTAACTAAATCTATGGCTGGAAATATCCTTTTATCAGATATTTTTCTATCCAGTACTATTTCACTATTACCAGTTCCTTTAAACTCCTCAAAAATAACTTCATCCATTTTTGAACCGGTTTCAACTAAAGCCGTAGCTATTATAGTTAAAGAACCACCATTTTCTATATTTCTAGCAGCTCCAAAAAATCTTTTAGGTTTCTGTAATGCATTAGCATCAACTCCACCCGTTAAAACCTTTCCTGAAGATGGTACCACATTATTATACGCTCTTGCTAATCTTGTAATAGAATCTAATAAAATAACAACATCTCTACCACTTTCAACCATTCGTTTTGCCTTTTCAATAACTATTTCGGCAAGTTGTACGTGTCGGTAAGCAGGTTCGTCAAATGTGGAACTTACGACCTCACCCCTTACAGATCTAGCCATATCAGTCACTTCTTCCGGTCTTTCGTCTATCAGCAGTACTATTAAAGACACTTCAGGATGAGCTCTTGTTATGGAATGAGCTATATTTTGCATCAAAGTAGTTTTTCCAGTTTTAGGAGGAGCTACTATTAAAGCCCTTTGTCCTTTTCCTATTGGAGAAATTATATCTAAAATTCTAGAACTATCATCTTTTTTGTTAACAAAGGCATCAGTATCTTCAAGATTTAGCTTTTCATGTGGATATAGTGGTATCAAATCATCAAACCTTATCCTGTGTTTGGACTCCTCAACCGAAAGATCATTAATTGTATCAAGTTTTAGTAGAGCAAAATATTTTTCACCTTTTTTAGGCGCTCTTATTTTACCTTTTATAAGATCTCCATTTCTCAACCCGAATTTTTTTATTTGGGCCGGAGAAACGTATATATCATCAGGACCAGCAACATAATTAGAATTGGACGATCGTAAAAAACCAAAAGTATCCGGTAATATCTCCAGCACACCTTCGCCAATTATCATATTTTCAGGATTTCTATCGGAAAATTCTTTAAGTATTGCATAAATCATATCCTGTTTATGCATATCGTTTATATTTTCTACTTTACCGTCAGCGTAAGCTATCAATTCCCTCGGCGTCTTACTTTTGAGAAAATTCAGTTCTATTGTCTCCTTTGGAACGCTCTGTTTGAGCTGTTCTTCCCTAACTATCTCTTCTAAAATCTCGTTTAGATCTTTTTTTGCCGGTCTCTCTTCTTTTGGTTTCTGATCTTCCATATCACTAAGAATAAAATTTATTTTATCTTCTTTTGTCTCTAATAATGGCATATCACGCGTTTCTTTTACAGCTGGTATATACTTTTTTTTATTTTTTGGCGAAGTTTCAATTGGCATATATTGCTTTTCGTCTTCTGAAGGAACTTCTGCAGGCGCGTACTCTTTTTCATTAATCGGTAAAATTTCAAAATTTTCTTTTTCTATTATGGGAAAATCTGCCTCTTTCTTTATGGTTATTTTCTTTCTTGTTGTTCTGGTTTTTCTTTGGGTCTTTTTTTGCTCGCTATCATTAGTAGCATTAGTAGTAATACTCTCATCGTTAAAATCTGTCATATCAAATATGGTTTTTAATAAATGGATTTTCTTAAAGAATGATTTGCAGATAATTATTAAGGTAATAATTTTTAATGTCAAGAATTGGGTTTGGGTAAAACACATATATCTATTTCTTAGTTGGGAGGTATTCTTACCATATCCGAGAAACAAGGATTAGAAAGTTTACTAACAAAGTGTTGAGTAAATTTTATCGAAACAGAATGAATGAAAAACAAAGGGTTATCAATAGAAGTTTTAATTTCTATATATATAATTTATGTCCTAAAAAATTTTTCATAAAAACAAAGACTACAATAAATAGCAAATTTTGAATTCTTACTTTGCATTAATATCATTTATACTATAAAATTTATTTTTTATTTAAAATACTTGCCTTTTCTTTTTCAAATTCCTCTACACTTAGTATACCTTTTTCTTTTAAATCATTCAATTTTTCTAATTTTTCCAGATCGTTTAATGACATTTTTTCGTTTTCACTATTCAGGTTTTCAGTTTCATATACAAGAGCCAAAACAAGAGCTATAATCCAAGTTACTCCGGTCAACAATGAAGCCCAACTTAACACTGAAATAATTCTCAGTTTACTTCCCGTTATATTTCTATCTTTCGCAATAGTAATTGGTAATCTTATACAAAAAATAAATAAGTATACTAATATAGGTATTATAACCAAAGCAAATAATCCCAAAATTCCTTTCATCTCCCTACCCTCATACTATTTATTAATAACATGCTAATTTAAAAATTAACACAAAACTAAACGCCCTACCCTCTTATAAATTTTAAATTCACATCACATTATACCACATTAAACGCTAATGTAAAGTTTTTGTTTTACTCAGTCTTAATAGAAGTTTATAACTTGTCTAATATTTTCAGCTGTCTAATAACCATCATACTATAAAATAATTTACAAATATTTTTTACATTATTTATAACTCTAATTATAAACATCCTTATCCTACCCCTAATTTTCCACAAAAATAAACAAAATAGCAAACAAAAGCACAAAAAACAAATAACAAGCCAACAAAATAATAAAACTTTACTTTTTTCAAAAACTATTATATAATAGTTACAGATAGATTTATTTTAGGTATGACATTAATAGCTTTAGAGCAACAGAGTAATTTGGGCAAATATTTATCAGAGGTTTACAAAATTCCTGTTTTAACAGAAGAAGAAGAGGTTACATACGCTAAACAAAAAGAAGAAGGTAACCTTAATGCAGCAAAAATACTTATTTCCAGCCATCTTAGACTTGTTGTAAAAATAGCTTTCAAATATCAAAACTACGGATTACCCATGATGGATCTTATTTCGGAAGGAAATATCGGCCTCATGAAAGCTGTTAGAGATTTTAGTTTATCTAAAGGTTGCAGATTAGCAACCTATGCGATGTGGTGGATAAGAGCATCAATTCAAGATTTTATCTTAAAAAGTTGGTCTTTAGTAAAAATTGGTACAACTGCCGCCCAAAAGAAGCTATTTTTCAATCTGAACAAAATTAAAAATAAAATCATGTCCTATGGACAAAAAGATTTAAATGATGAAAACATAAAGTACATATCAGATGTTCTTTCTGTTAGTAAGGAAGAGGTAGTAGATATGGACAATAGATTATATAAAAAAGACGTTTCTCTAAATCAAAAGAGCAAAAATAGCAACGAAGATGGTAAAGAAATTATGGAGCTAGTACCGGCCAAAACTCAAACTCCAGAAGTTATTTTGGCTTATGATAATGAAAACAAAAGGAGAAAGGAATTATTTGGAGAAGCTATAGGTACTTTAAATGAAAGAGAGAGAAATATTCTATCTGATAGAAAACTCAAGGAAAATCAAGCAACTTTGAAAGAATTAAGTGCAAAATATGGGGTTTCAGGAGAAAGGATAAGACAAATAGAAGAAAATGCTATTAAGAAAATTCAAAATTATATAAAACAAAAAGAGTTAAATTTTAAGTAGCATAAGAATATGGATACGGTAAAACTTATAAAAGAGACCATAAAAACGAAGGTTAGGCCTATATTAGTTATGGATGGTGGAAATATAGAATTCATTGATTATAAAGACGGTGTTGTTAACGTTAAGCTTATGGGAGCATGTAACGGTTGTCCCCTTTCTGGTATTACGTTAAAAAATACCGTTAAAAGTATAATTCAAGAGACCGTTCCTGAAGTTGTTGATATACAGGCGGTAGATTTTGATGAAGAGGAAATATAGACTTTCCATTTTGTTTCATTATATACTACTACATATAGTATTGCTATACATGGTATTTCTAGTACCTCTAGCTTTTATAGCATTGTTACCTGGTCAAAAAACGGCTATTGCAAAAACTAATAAAGATACAACTATAATTGAGGCGGATAAGATAATATCCAAATCAAAAAATTTAAAAATATCGGCGAGTGGAAACGTAATTTTTATGAGAGATAAATATAAAATTACAGCTGATAAAATCACCTATGACAAAGACAAAAAGAAAATATATCTCGAACAGAGAGCAAAATTTATAGATACAGAAAACAATAAAATAGTAGCCGCTAGAGCAGAATTGTCTGATGATGTTAAAAGTGGTGAATTTGTAGATGCCGGTATCATACTCAATAGCGGTCTGAGTATAGTTTCACCTTTTGTTAAAAAAATTGATGATTATAATTATGAAAGTTCCGATTCTGATTATTATTTCTGTCCGAATGAAAATCTTGATATAGATTTGACCTATGAGGAAATAGTGAAAGAGATAAAAGGAGGGGGAGATAATTTACAGATATTCTCTCTCTATTCAAAAGAATCTCTCATAAGTAAACAAGAGGGAAGAATATATCTAAAACATGTTTTTTTGAAGTTTTTTGATATTCCAATTTTCTACTTACCGTATATAACTACAAAAAGACCGTTTGATAACAGAATATCAGGTGTATCTGCTCCCTATTTTTCCAAAAATAGAAACTATGGCTATGCCGTATCAATACCGATAGATCTATATTTTTTCGATAATATTGATATAAATGTTGAAACAACTGTATATCAAAATTTTAACTTTTTGTCCGACATAAAATTCAAATACTTTAGAGATAATTTTCTAATAAATTTCAACCTGGATTATGCTTTTGATAATAAACAATCGGCAACTATAAAAAATAGTAAAAATATCAGTGAAGAAGATGAAGGAGTTTATAAAAATAACAGATTATATGGGGATATAACTTCTAGAGCTATCATAGGTGATAACATATTCTTTAGAGCTAAGGTAAAATTTTCGACCGATCCATACATGATACGTGATTATTTTGATGACTATAGGGAGTATCTACAGTCGGATGCTAATTTATTTAAATTTAACAGAAATGATAATATTAATTTAGATGTGGTAGCTTTTCAACATATAAGGGAGCGAAAAAGCAATTATATTAGAGAAACGCCGACAATTATTCCTGCTGTATACTACCACTATGTAGCTATTGATGATGATTTACCAAACTATCTGGATTTTGACATAAAAACAAACACTATTCTATCTATTAGTGAGTTTGGTAAAAACTATAACAAGATGTTGTTTAAACCAACCATCAGTTATAGAAATATTTTTGGTAAACTATTTCTAAAATCTAATTTGAGCTTACATACCGACGTTTATAACCAAAGTTACAACAATACGGAAGATAATTTAACTTTCAGATTTTATCCGGAACTAGAACTAAAAACTATCTATTCATTAGCTATTTTTAACAAAATAATAGTAAAACCAATTCTGCAAACCTTCATAGGTCAAGATAAAAATTTAAATTTTATTGATGCCGACAGTAAAAATTCAGAACTTACAATAAATAACCTATTTTCTACCAGTAGATATAGCGGCTATGACCTAATGGAAAGCGGTATCAGAATTAACTATGGAATTGCCAATGAAATACCATATAGCTATGGTAAATTCAGGGTAATTCTAGGACAAGGTTATAGAAATACTATAGATGATAAATATACTATAAGGTACTTTAATGACAAATTTTCGGATATACTAACAGGAATTGGCTTCAATTATAAGGGTATTTTTAGCATAAATTATCTAAATAACTTGGACCATATAACTTTTAGGAAAAATAGAGAAGAATTTATAGTTAGTGGTTCATTCTACAAGTTTTACTATAGTGCCAGCTACGTTTATATTAGCAATAATTTTAATATAGATGAACAAAGACAAATGTGCCTTACTGTTGGCTATGGCATAACAAAAAAACTTAAAACAAACATAAATATTAGCACCGATCTTATGAATAAAAAAATTATATACTACAGTGGTAATCTATTATATGAAGATAACTGCTACATGAGTGGAATATCTATAAGCAAACAATCTTTTGTTGACTCCTATAATGAAGATAACTTCTCAATAAATTTCCATTTTAGGTTGAAAGGCATAAAGATATGATTATCAAGACAACTCAAAAACAGAATAATCTAAAACTAGATAAATTTTTATCCTCAAAATTTACAAATAGTAACATAGGAGATATAAGAAAATTTATCAAAAACGGAGAAATAAAAATAAATAAGAAGAAAATTAAAACCAATTATCTATTATCAACAAACGATACTATTGAGTTTTCCGATTTTGTTGAAAAAATTTTAGCCAATCCCGACAGAAAAATCACTATAAATAACAAAAAAATAAGTGAAAATTATATTAAAATGATTATAAAATCGATTATTTATGAAGATAAAAATCTACTGGTAATAAATAAACCCTATGGCATATCGGTTCAAGGCGGAAGTGGAATCAAAATCAGTATTGATGATATAATAAAACGCATATCAAATGGAAAGGAAAAATATAGGTTGGTACATCGGCTAGATCAGTACACTACTGGAGTTCTACTGATAGCAAAAAATATAGAATATGCAAATGAGCTGAAAAGCATTTTTAAAACAAAAATAAATATCAAAAAACGATATATAGCAGTTGTCTATGGTAAAATAAAGAATAAATTAGGTATCATAGACTATCCGCTACTAAAAAAGTATGAAAATAATATGGAAAAAGTATATGTTGATAAAATTCTAGGTAAAGAAGCTATAACTAAATATAAAGTACAAAAATATTCGGAAAAATATAATATATCCTTAGTAGAAGCGGAAATATTAACCGGTAGAACTCACCAAATTAGAGTTCATCTAAAGGAAATAGGCAACCCCATTATAGGAGATTATAAGTATGGCAAGTTAAAAAATAATGAAGTTAAAATTTCAAATAAACTTCAACTGCATTCATTCCATACGGAACTCAAAATTTTTGGTAAGCATTATGTCTTTGAAGCTCCAATTCCGGAACATATGAAATTGGTTGTATATAAAGCATTTTCTGGGTGAATTTATTCACAATTCCATGTTTATATTTTACCAGTTAAAATTTTCTGAACTAAATCAATATTAAAAACTAAATTTAAACTATTAAACAAGTGAGTGAGCAGGACCTTGATTCAGACTGTTAACAGCAGTTACCAAACTAGCATTTAACACTCGCTGACTCATATCTTGTCCTAAACAAGTTAAAGCTATCGCACCAACTGCGGTTTGTGCTGCAGCTTGTGCTGCAATATTTGCACCCACACACGCTACTATTGAACTTACCGCCGCTGTTGTAACAGTTGTTGCCAAAACAGCATTAAATTTTGGCCCACTAAAATTTTTCAATATCGCTTTATTTTTAGCTGTTTGATCCTCTAAAACTTTGCCATTTTCTGAAATAGTCAAAACATTATTCATATCATTTACATCAATTCCAATTTCCGGATTTGCCGAAATATAACTACAGAAACCAGCGAATAATCCAACATCCTTTCCAACATGTTTTCCAAACTCTAACATATCAAATTTTTGCGCCTGATCTTTATTTAAAGTTATAGTAAATTCGGAGTTACCATTTTTAAAGGTTATAATTCTATTACCTTCATTATCATATTCATCATCTATACCATCAAACTCAATACTATTATTATGATTTTTAACACAATCTTTATATTCTTTACTTATCTTGCTCCATTCTCTACCTTTTGAAGCATCAGCACAGGCAGGGACTTTAGCTTTTTCTTCTTCCTCAGTAAGATTTTTATTACTATAATTAATATTAGAAACTATTCTGGAACGTTCTAAATGGTTAACATAATCAGAAAATTCGCCATTATCAAGAGTTTGTCTAAATTTACCTACATCATCATCTGTTATTCCCACACTATCCGGAGTAGTTTTATTTTTTGCACATTCGGCACATTTGCTTATGTGTTCTAATGTTCTTCTCGCATTTTCTGCATAGGCTTTGTCAAAATCTTCATATGGTGATTTCTCATTTTCATCATACTTTTTATCTCTAGCCATATCCATAAAAATATCGCTTAAAGCATCATAAACTTTAACCTTATCCCCTTTTTTGACACACTTTTTTAAGAAATCCAACTTAGTATCTATATTATCAATATTTTTGAGTTCTTCAATTTCTTTGATATTTTCAATATAATTGTTAATTCCGTCATCGCCATCTTTATTATACTCATCAATCAAACTATCAACTAAGGCACTCTGTTTCCCTTTTATATTGTTATCATTGCCATCTTCATTTTTATCATAAAGATATATATCTTGAGGGTTATCTCCCTCTGAAGTTGCAGCAAAACTAATATATAAATCTTTCAGATCGTTAAAATACTTTTGTTTTTGTTCTATATCCTTCTCCTTAACCTTAACTTTAGCCTTTGCTTTTAGATAGTCGGTTAGAGCTTCTGTAAGTTTTATATCCGGATTATCAGGTTTAAGAGCAACATATGCTCGTTCTAAGTCTACAAGCTTTTCTTTATAACCATCAATTCCTACGGTTTTAATTTCATCTAGAATAGTATCAATAGCTTCACTCTTTCCCCTAAAGGCTTCAAGCGCTCTATCAAAAGCATCTTTAGCTCTTTCTAATTGATCATTAAGATCTTTTAGTTTCTCTTCTTTTATTTCTTCTTCATTTATGGTAACCCCACCAAATCCAAGATCTGTAAGCTGATTATTGATATTAGTCAGATCTAGTTCATCATCATCTCCTAATTCATCAATAGCATCAGCTAAGGTATCAAGAGCTTTTATATAATCATCTCTGTCATTTTTAGTTTTTTTATACTTACTACCACCTATTTTAGCATCTTGAGCTTTTGCAACTGCTTCAAACTTTGCTCCAATGCCATTATCCTCATCGGAGAGTTTAGTTATAGCTTCAGCTATTTTTTCTGGATCTCCACTATTTCCTATTGTTATTACCCCACCCTTCAAAGTTGCCAGCTCATCATCTCCAATACCCTCAACAGCAGCTTTACCGGTATTTTCTTCTCTTGCTCCTGCTGCTATTTCTTTAATTGCACCTGTTTTTTTATCTAACTCAAGAGCTTTAGTATTTTTAGGAGTATTGGCATTGAAGGCATCTACCAGTAATTGTTTTTGATTGGTTACATCAATTTTAGTTCCTATACCCTTAATCTTAGCATTCAGATTAACATAGTCTTGAAGTTTTGTTGCTATATCTCCAAATTTAAATCCTTCATAGGCATCTACAACTACTGCTAGTTTAGTTGCTCCATCTTTCAGGTCTAGATTATTTGCTCCTGCTAGAGCATTTGTAATGGCATCATTTTTATCATTAAATCCATTAATTAAACCATTGATTTCATTTTCTAGTGTTTGCTTTTGTTGTTCCAGATTTGTCTTTTGTGCTGCCAGCTGTTTTACATCAGCCCCGGTTATTTCTATTGCATCTTCTCCTACTTTAATTTCAAACTGCGCTTCAATAGCATTAACTAGAGCATCACCTTCTTTACCCTTTAACTCATTAAAAGCAGTTGCTAATTGATTTCTGTCATTTTGGGTTTTTTTGTTATAGGTTTTTTTACCTATTTTTATTGTACCATTTTGAGCTTTTGCAACTGCTTCAAACTTTGCTCCAATGCCATTATCCTCATCGGAGA
>CAPZCD010000017.1:12231-18145 GCA_948744995.1 uncultured Rickettsiales bacterium
GTTTTTTTATCTAACTCAAGAGCTTTAGTATTTTTAGGAGTATTGGCATTGAAGGCTTTTACCAGATCTTGTTTTTGATCCAGATTTTGTTTTTTATATAAAGAGATTTCCATCTGTAATTTAATTATCTCTTTTAATTTCTTTTCCAATTCTGCATCAAATGTTACTCCATTTTCCGCTAACTGTTTTAGTTGATTATAAAAACCTTTATAATAATAATTATTAATAGAATTAACAGAAGATAACTTATTCTTAAATACCAATTTTTTAAAATCTATTTTTAGAGAATTGTTTGAATTTCCTATGTAATTTAGAAGTTCCTGTTTTTTTTGCGTAAATTCCAATTCTTTAGTATCTTTCTCTTTTTTATTTTTAGGGACACTTGGACTATTGATTTTAGGAACTTTTTTGTACAATATTTCATATAACCCTTTATAATCATCTTTATCAACATATTTTCCCTGATAATCAATATTAGTTAATATAGTATATTTACATTGACATCCGATATAAAATATTGTTCCCCCAGAGTCATCAAGATATCCGCTTTTTTTGATTACATTTCTCTCTAACTCATCATGTGCAGTCACTAATTGTTCTTTCGTATCCAATTCACCAATAAATTCAACCAAACGTTCTGTGTAGATTCTCACATTATCAAAACATTGTTTCATTTTTTCCTTGGCTTCATCATCAAATTTACCCCCACCTCCAGATTCAACTGTATTACTCCCTTCTTTTATAAGAAAATTATCCTCATCTAATTCTACTTTTTTATTGCCAATCGGAACCGTATCATTATAAGCCTTAATTACATCTTTTGCTAAAGCTATTTTATTTCTATTTAATTCTTCTTCATATGCGATATCTTGATTAATAGCTTTTATAGCTGAGTTACACTCTTTATAACTTTTTATTTTGGTGACTAAATCTTCTAATCCTATTGTTTTAGGCAGACCATTAACCATCTTTTTAAGGTTATCTTGATAATCCTTTAAATTATTACTACTGGTAACAAGCTTTTTTAATTCAGCTATTTTTGCATCTAAACCATTAATCCCATCTAATTGTTTTTTTATTTCTTCTCCTAAAGATTTTTGCCTATCTTCAAATTCTTCTTTTTTTTGCTTAAGCCAATTGATTTTTTCTTTATAGTTCTTTCGTTTTTTAAAATCCTCTATTTTTCTAAAAGAAGAATATTCTAAAACATTTCCGACATTAAAACCTAATTCAGAAAATTGTCTTTTGAAATCACTAGTTTCTGCTTCATTAATGTTTTTTAAATAATTTTCTGATGTTTTACCATTTAAAACTTTATTTAATTTATTTCTATCTCTTGATAAAGTATCTAAAATTCCTTGAAATTCGCCTCCGGCTTTTTGTATTTCGGTCGCTAGGTTCTTACTGTCCAATATTTTTTTTGATATATCTTTATATTTGTTTGCATTATCAGCATCATTTAAAGCGCCATTTATTTTACCTTCATAACTGCTAATTTCATTTCGTGCTAATCCTCTAAGTTTTTCAGCTAATTTTTCATCTAAGATTTTGCATGGATTTCCTTTAAATTCTTCCTTTCCAGTAAAATTAAAACCGTCATTTTTTTGATCTCTTGAAAATTGCCTATCATAAGAATATATTCCTGTAAGATCATTAAACTCCTTGGCCATTTTATCAGCTGTTTTTCTAATTGCTGCAATAGGCGGATACTCATTACTATCATTTCCTTCTATAATTTGTTTAATATCTAGATTTTCTATAATTTTATTATTATTTAGATTTTTACAAACACTAATAACCTTATCAATATCTTTGCATGCAGTAAAAGCATTTTGAAAAGAATTTTTGAGATTTTCTATAACTTTTACCTTTGCTGCTTCTAATATTTCAAGTCGATTTTCTCGAAAATTTTTTTTCTCTTTTTTTATAAGTAAATCTAAACTATTATTATTTTTTTCAATATTCTCAGCTACTTTTGCAAAATAATCATCAATTTCTTTTTGTTTTTTTTCATAAGAAACAATTAGTTCTTCCATAACTTTAACAAGTTCTTCCACTTTGTTAGCTTCTTCACTATTATCACCAGTGATCCTATCTATACCGACACCATATAACACACCTTTCGTTATAGTATCTTTTATATATTTATCACAATTATCACCAATCTGATTATTAAAAGTTTCAGAAATGATATCTCTAATATCTTTAGGAATAAATCCACTAAAAGTCTCTTGAAACTCAGAAAATTGACTTTGTTTAGAATATAAAGAAAGGTTAACTTTTTGTCCTGTATCAAGTTTACAATTTTGAAATTTTATTTCTGTATAGCCATCTGAGCCTTCTATACTAATCTCTTTTAGTTTATTATTATCTACTCCGAGACATCCCAAAGCATACATTTTTTTGTTATAATTTCTCACAGTATTATTAATATAAAAAGCGTGTCTAATAACCTTAATTTCATTATTATACGACCCTTTAGAGATTTCATTTAACTTAAGTGCATTTACATTATATTTTTTTCTTATTTCATCTGCTTTTCCAGCATTTAATCCACCTACATAAAAATATAAAATGTTTATAACATCACTTGGATTTTCTACTTTTGATATATAGGTAATACAATCTTGAAAATTTTCTATTTTTTTATTAAAAAAATATTCGTCATAGTTTCTACTTTTCTTAAGAAATATTCCCTTAAAATGTTTTACAGCATCCATAACTGGAATCTTCTTGTCTTTTTCTTTTTGAACTACTGCAGAAGGCACCCCTTGGTTTGTTGTTTGTGCTTGTTTTTGTGTTGACCCAATTCTTTTATTTAAACTATCACTCATCTCTTCCCTTTCAATTTTTTCAATACCTATATGCTAGAACAAATGAGTAAAAAAACAATTAGTTTTTAAATTAGTTCCAAAGATATTTTTGCTAGAATACAACTAAATCATCCCAATCCACCCATCCTCATCAACAACAGCAACACCAAGCTCCTGAGCCTTTTTCAATTTACTACCAGCATCCGAACCAACCACCAAATAATCAAGTTTTGGCGATACAGAACTCAGAACCTTTGCCCCATTTTCTTCCGCTCTAGCCTTTGCTTCCGCCCTAGTCATAGATCGCAGAGTTCCGGTAAACATAATAGTTTTACCATTTAATTTACTATTAACAGTACTGTTCGCATTTTCTTCATAGTTCATTACATTAATCAGTTCGCTTAGCTGAACTATCATAGCTATATTGCGTTTATCCTCAAAGTAATCAACTATAGCATTAGCTGTTTTTTCTCCTATACCATCTATAGAACAGAATTTTATATATTCTTCATTAGTTCTACTGTTAAATAGATCTTTTTGGGAAGCTATCTGCATCTTATCCAGTAAATTTTGCAGAGAAATATAATTTTTAGCTATTAATTTTGCAGTTATTTCACCTACAAACCTTATACCTAAAGCAAATATAAACCTTTGTAATGATATGTTTCTCGCTTTAGCTATCGCAGCAAAAAGGTTTTCGGTAGATTTTTTACCAAAACCTTCACTATAGTAAAGGGGCTGGGCTGGGTATGTATCCAGGGTAATCTTATGAGTTGTTGGTAGTATATTCTCTATTTGAGAAAATAAGTCACTTTCTCCATTTTGTACCTCATATTTCATTTTTATAATATTTTCCCTTTCCTCCAGTAAAAATATATCAGCAAATGTTCTGATTCTGTTCTCATTATAAAATTTCTCTATTTGTTTTTCTCCTAAACCATCTATATCAAATGCATTTTTAGACACAAAGTGCTTTAAACCCTCTATAACTTGGGCTGAGCAGTTCATTCCACCACTACATCTAACCACTACATCGTCTCCATAAGCTTTAGCGTCACTACCACATATGGGGCATTTTTCAGGAAAAATGAATTTTGTACTACTCTTAGGTCTTTTTTTTAAATTTACCGATAAAATCTGTGGGATAACATCCGCCGCTCGTTGAATTATAACCTCATCCCCTACTCTAATGTCTTTTTTTTCAATCTCATCACGGTTATGTAAAGTTGCATTTGATACTATAACTCCACCTATATTTACTGGTTCCAATCTGGCAACTGGTGTCATAGCTCCTGTTCGTCCAACTTGTATATCTATTTTTTCTATGATTGTTATAGCCTGTTCTGCTGGGAATTTATGCGCTAAAGCCCAGCGGGGATGATGTGCTACATTGCCTAGCCTCTTCTGCAACAACCAATTGTTGATTTTATAAACAATACCATCTATATCGTAGTCGAGACCATGTCTAATTTCCTTCATCTTATCGTAGAATGACAGTATTTCGTCCAGATTACTACAAAGCTCTACTTCTTTTGTGGTCGTAAAACCTAGTAAATCTAGTTTTTTTATCAATTCCTCTTGTGTATCAAAAGTAAAATCTTCAGAAAACTCACCTAAGGTATAGGCAAAATATCTCAGATTTCTGCCAGCTGTTATGGAAGTATCGAGTTGTCTCAAAGAGCCAGCGGCAGCATTACGAGGATTTGCGAACAATTTTTCGCCATTTTTGGAATTTTTTTCATTTAGAGATAAAAAATCCTGCTTAGACATGTAAACTTCGCCTCTAACCTCTAGTATTCTTGGAGGATTAGCTATTTTTAGTTTTTTCGGTAAAGTTTTTATGGTTTTTAGATTTTCAGTCACATCTTCACCAACAAAACCATCGCCCCTAGTAGCACCTTGTATGAAGATTCCGTTCTCATACCTTGCGGAAAACGACAATCCATCTATCTTGGGTTCACAAAATATCTGAAAATCCTCATTAGTCCCTAAAAATCTCTTACATCTATCAATAAAATCCGCTATATCTTCCCTGTTGAAGCCATTATTTAGCGAAATCATTGGGATTTTATGTTCTACTTTTGAAAAAGATTCAAGAACTTTGTAACCGACTAGATCCAATACTCCTGATGAATATTCAGGATACCTTTTTTCAAGCTCCGCTAATTCAATCTTTGCCTTATCATATTCGGCATCACTAATCGTAGGTTCATCAAGACCATAATAAGCTTGGTTGGCTTTTAGAATTATATTGGTAAGTTCTTGTATTCTGTCTCTGGTGATTTTTGCAGCATCATCGCCTATCTTCATATTATTTCTATCTTTGGCAATTTTTGCAGCACCACCACCTGTTTTCGTAGTATTTTCAGCTATTTTTGTACCATCTCCAACTAAATCTGTACCACCACCTTTATCTATTTTTGTCTTATCCACAACCATGGCTACCTTTTTTTAAAACATTTTTCACAAACCGGTATGTACTTCACATTTTCACTTTCTATTTCAATGGCTACATCTGCTCCAGATATTTTTTTTGTGTAACTGGCTACACCTCCACATTCATCACATATGGCATTTAGCTTTATAACTTCATCAGCTAATTCCTCTGCAACTTTATAGGTGTCCCAAAATTCGCCACTGGCTATGCGATCTAATCCACTCATCAGCACAATTTTATTGTTTTTTTTCAAACTTAGAATAGTTTTTTCAAAATCATCCCGATCAAAAAATTGTATCTCATCCATAACAATAACTTTAGCTTTTGAATCCAATATTTCTGACAAATTCTTGATTCTTCTAGCTGGTAGTTTAATGCTGGAATCTCGGGATACAATAAAATCGCCATCCCTGCTATCTATATCTGGTTTGAAACATTCGTAACTTTCATTAAGTTGTAAAGTTCTGTTGATTAGATTTAAACTTTTACCTGAAAACATACACCCGGTAAATAATATCACTCTAGACCTATTATCCATTCTCTAACAGTTATTAAAATTAACGTTGCTATTATATAAAATATTTTTTTAAAGGAAATAACTTTTATTGTAGGCTCTGGTCTCCATTTCTTGATATTCACCTAAGCAACTTTATTTCTATAATAT
>CAPZCD010000018.1 GCA_948744995.1 uncultured Rickettsiales bacterium
CATAAAGATATATTAATTTAAAGAATTTAAATATCAAGAAATGGAGACCAGAGCCGAGTTCTTACATTTTTTGTTGATTTAAATTGATGTTTAATTAGTATTTCTTAACTGTAAAAACAAAAAATATAAAAATGTATAGTTTATACGAAGATGATTTACCAGCTGATATAGAATTTGGAAACGAAGTAGCAATAGACACTGAAGCACTTGGCCTTAATAATTTTAGGGACAGGTTATGTATGGTACAGATTTATTTTGGAACAGGAAAAGTTTATCTGATCCATTTTGGTGGAAATAGTGAATATAAATCTCCAAACTTAGTAAGACTACTAACTGATGATAAGATACTAAAAATATTTCACTATGCCAGATTTGATTTGGCTATTTTACAAAAAACCTTTAATATAGATATAAACAATGTTTACTGTACTAAAATAGCATCAAAAATAGCCAGGACTTACTCTGACGCACATGGTCTTAAGGTTCTCATAAAAGAATTTTTAAATATAGAAGTTTCAAAAAAAGAGCAAAGTTCCTATTGGGGTGGGGAAGTTAATGATAACCAATTAAAATACGCTTCTAATGATGTTTTATATTTGCATCAAATAAAAGATAAACTTAATGTGATTTTGGAAAATGAAAATCGTACTGAATTAGTGAAAGAGTGTTTTAAATTCCTTCCAACTAGGGTGAAGCTTGATTTGAGTGGTTGGGGTGATGTGGACGTGTTTAGTCATCAGTAGGACTATGAGTGGGAATAGAATTATCGGCGTTTAATCTATTTTGGGGTTAAAGTAGATATAAAATATTAACGTGTCAGTAAAAATTAAACTCTCACCACCACCCCACCCTTGTATTTTCTCTCATAAAAAGTATCCTATACCAAGTTAGCAAAATAACATAAAGATGAATTCCAAAAAATTACTAGAACTAGTACTAAAATACATAGAAGACTCAAAAATCGAAGATATAGAAGTTATTGATATATCAAAAAAGACATCAATAGCCGACAAATTAATAATTGGAACCGGCAGTAGTGACAAACAGATAGAATCTGCAATAGATAATCTACGAACTTTTTTGAAGGAAAACGGACTTAACCCAAAACCAGTTATTGGTAAGGCTAGTGGTTGGGTAGTTCTCGATTTAGCTAGTATTATAGTTAATTTTTTTACTGAAGATGTTAGAAAGCATTATAATTTGGAGAAGTTATGGTTGGAAGAGATAAAATAAAAACTATTTACCTATTTAGGCACGGAGAAACCGATTTAAATAAAAATAGAATTATGCAGGGAAGTGATGTTAACTCATCACTAAATGAAAACGGTATAAGCCAAGCAAAAGAATTAGCAGAAAAACTATCTGATAGTGGTATCGAACATATATATTCAAGTCCATTAGCTAGAGCTTTTAGTACAGCTGAATTTGTCGCCAAAAAATTAAATATATCTATAGAAAAAATGGTTGATTTGCGAGAAATATCTTTTGGTAAATTTTCTGGTATGTCTATTGCAGAAATTGATAAAGAATTAGGAGAGAATTTTTACAAAAATTTTTCTAAAACTATCAATTACGATGATTTTATCTTTAAAGGTGGAGAATCGAAAGCTATGGTTAGGAATAGATTTATGAATTGTGTTAAGAATATACTGGCTGATACAAAATATTCTACAATTGGTGTAGCTTCCCATGGTATTGCCCTAAAGCAATTTTACTATGCAATTACTTCTAAATATCCAGATAGTACTCCAAATTGTTGTGTTATAAGGTGTATATATGATGGTGAAATAAGGGATCTGGAGATGATCTAGAGATTTTGTATTTTTAGACCAAACGAATTATTGATAATTTTAATAGACTTGTATAAAGAATAAGGTATATATGTTTTTATATTGAACATATATACCCCAGTGTAGATACCCCAGTGTAGCATTTATCATTAATTTAATACAACCTTTTACTAAGTTATTTTTCTCTATTTTTAGAATATATTCATCTCTAAAATAGAGAGAAATAGTTACAATTTATTATATATCAAATCCGTCATAAAAATCATCATCTAAATCTTTCCGTTTTCTTGTATTTTCCTCATCTTCCTCATTTTCTTTGTGTTTTTCTGCTTGTTTATTAAGACCGAGAAAATTATATAAAACAGCCTTCTCATCAGGACCAAAAGTATTTCCTATCATTCTGGTAATTACAATAGTGCCTGTATCAATGTGTATACTAGTACCTGATACAGGATTAGCATCTGGATAAACATTAACTGAACCACAGGCAGTATTATCTTCTAATCTACCTATAAAATTAGTCAGATCATCAATAGATAAAGTATCTGTTACAAAGAATCTAAATGGAGTTAATGTGTCTACAACATCACTTCTTCTAAATTCATTTAACAAACCAATAAATATTTCTATACCTCTTCTACTACTACCCGTCATTTCTATATCTCTTCTTAATAAAAATTCCGCTATAGGAACTTCAGGATTGCTCCTATCTATAAAAAGAGATATACGATTCATAAATTGTGGACGTTCTATACGGTCTCTTAGTGGTAAATATATTTGCCTTGCTGCTATATAAGTATCCATTATATTTAATTCTTTTGGATTTAGTTCTGTTCCTAAACTTTCCCTTGCATTGTTTACTATATTATATGCAATAGATTCTATTTCATCATGATTAAATAAAAAATATGTTGGCATCAACTCTCCAATAGATCTTGGTCTTATTAAATCGTTAGGAAAAATATCTTCTAAATTATCATTATTTCTTTCTAGTGTATTAAGTGGAAATCTTACTATTGCAACAGTATCACACAGATATCTTGTAACTTCAACACGGTCAGGTCGGGCTTGGCGTACTATAACCATCCCGCTATGTTCAACTGCAACATTGTCATTACCATATCTTATAACTTCAACACAATCTGGTCGAATTTGATTTATCACAATTCTTCCATTATTTCTATTATTTCTAATATTATTATCCAAAACTCCACCACTATTGTTGCTATTACTTTGTGAGGTCCCTACTGGGTTTGGGTTAGGAAACAAAAAAAGCCCTGATGATGCATAAACTTTGCTACCTAAAATGGCTGATAGGATTAGTAAACTAATTTTTCTCATAAAATCTTTTTAAAATTTAATAAATTTAACTAGGAAGTTACTAGTATAAGTTTAAATTATCATGTCAAGTTCAATTGTTATTAGAATATAAATACTAATAGCTAGGTTTTTTAGTGGTAATTTATACTTATCCAACTTTCCCTTTCTATATTATTTATCCTTAATATTTTATTTTTTACATATTTATGAATTAGCATCTGGTAGTACATTATCTTCAACGAACACTCAATTGACTTT
This sequence comes from uncultured Rickettsiales bacterium, assembly GCA_948744995.1. GTDB lineage: Bacteria > Pseudomonadota > Alphaproteobacteria > Rickettsiales > UBA1997 > CALXRO01. Next base: position 3,369 of record CAPZCD010000018.1, read on the forward strand.
AGCCAATTAAATCCTATAATCTTTGACCGTAGATAATCAAAAAAATCTTCGCAGTATACTATTAGGTTTTTATAGGTTTGATATAATGAATAATAGCGAATATTTTACCAGTTATTAGGTCATTTTTAGCCAAAATACCAGAACAAGAAGATAATATTATTATAATTATACATTACGGACAACCAAGGAACATATTATGAAAAAACTATACATAACAACTCCAATATATTACATAAATTCAGAACCACACATAGGGAGCGTCTATACAACACTGATGGCAGACATATTAAACAATTTTAACAAATTGAATGGAGTTGAAACAAGATTTTTAACCGGTACTGACGAACACGGCCAGAAGATACAACTATCAGCGCAAGAAGCTAATTTAAATGAGATTGATTTTGCAAATATGATGGCTAAAAAATTCAAAGACTTAGCAGATTATATGAATTTTGGTTACGATGATTTTATACGTACGACAGAAGACAGGCACAAAAAATTTGTCCAGAATATTTGGCGAAAACTCGTTAAAAATAATTGGATTTATAGGGGCAGTTATTGCGGTTGGTATTGTGTCAGTGACGAAGCGTACTATACAGAGGATGAGCTAATAAGAAATAGTAAGGATGAATTTGAAACTAGCCTTGGTAAAAAAGTTGAATGGAGAGAGGAAGAGAGCTATTTTTTCAAACTCAGTAAATTTCAAAAGATTTTATTAAAACTGTATAAAGAGACAGATTTTATACAACCTAGCTATAGAAAAAATGAAGTTGTAGCATTTGTTGCTGGTAGGAGTATTAAAGAACTAGAAAAAGATGGTTTTGTTGATGGTTATTTAAAGGATCTGTCTATATCAAGAAATAATTTTTCTTGGGGTATAAAGATTCCATGTGATGAAAAAGGCGAAGAATTACTGGATCCTGAAGGTAATTGGGCTGAAAATATTGAGAAAGAAGATCGGCATGTTATGTATGTTTGGCTTGACGCATTATTTAATTATCAATCGGCCTTGAGTAGTGTGAATAAAATGGATGATTTTTGGTATAATTCGGATGTTATACATATAGTTGGAAAGGATATTCTTAGGTTTCATGCGGTTTATTGGCCTTCTTTACTGATAGCCACAGAATTTACTGAAAAACAATTGGAAACAATAGCTGTTGAGGATATCACCAAGAAAAATATTCTACCAAAAGTTGTTTTTGCTCATGGCTGGTGGACTAATAATGGTAAGAAAATTTCGAAATCGCTAGGGAATGCGATAGCTATTAAAAGTGAGGTAAATTGGCTAGTAAATGACTATGGTATAGATGAAGCTATAGCGAAGGACTATATAAGATACTATTTGTCTACCGAAACTACGTTTGGTAGTGACGGTGATTACTCAAGAGAAAGGCTTGTGGAAAAAATAAATACTGAATTAGTCAATAATGTTGGCAATCTAATACAAAGAGTATCAACTATGTTATTTAAGAATTTTGGCGGTCAAATTGGAGATTTAAAAATTAATTATAATGAGGCACTTGGGGAACAATTAACTGAAAAAACGCTCAATAGATTTGATTTTCAGGAATATAAAAATTTGCTGTTGGATATAGCTTCTAGAGCTAATGCATATATGGAAGAAAAAGCTCCTTGGAACCTAAAAAAAGAAGGAAAATTAGATGAAATGTTGGTTATTTTAAAAAATGAGTTGGCAGAAATTATAAAAGTTGTAGCACTACTAAGACCAATTTGCCCAGCAATAACTGACAAAATTTGTACTTATTTATCGCTAACTATTGATAATTTTGATAAAATCTATTTGGAGCAAATTTTGGAAAATGCGGCTATAGCTGAACCAAAAATCTTTTTCCCAAAACTCGTAAACTTGTAGATTATAATTATTAATTTGACAAAAGATAAAAATTATGGTATACTCTCCATTATTATTAATAACATATCTATTATAGAGGAAATATTATGAAAAAGTTTGTATCATATTTATATATTGTGTTAGCAGGAGTTTATACAACTTTTTTCTCTATACAAAATACATTTGCAGAAGAAAGAAGGACTATAACATTTAGTTCTGGTTATTTGGAAGAATATTATACCAATAGACAAATAGCTAATTTTGGAGTAGAGCTTTTTGAGAATATAGATTTTGTGCTTGATAAAGCTAATAAAATAATTAGAAAAGGAATCAATGATGAATATTCTAAAAGTACTCTTTCCTGTATTCTTTATTTGATAGATTATTATTTTATATCTTCTTTTGGAACTTCTTATCATGAATTTGGCCATGCTATGAGAGATAAAGCGGTTGGTTATGACTATGTGTTTATAAAGAGTAGTGCAGATGATTATGATGATACAGATGATATAAAAGCTAATAATAAGAATTTTTTTAAATATTTTTTAGATAAGATATATTACATAAAACTTTCTGGCGGAGCTACTATGAGATTAACCGATTTTGAAAATGGAAATGATAAATTAGCTGGAATTGATGAACAAAGTTTCTATAAAAGATCCTTGAAAGAGGGTGTTATCATTTCTGCAGCCGGTCTTAATAATGAAACCTATTTTCAAGAAAAAATGACAGAAAGAACATATTTAACTAATGAAATAACTATAAGTAATTATTTATTTAAACTTGATTCAGTAGTTAATGATATTTACTATGCTAAAAATAGTGATAAATCAGGTGATCCATATAAGATAGAATCTTTTTATAAAGGTTTAGGTATTAATGCCAACAGAAAGGATATGGCAAGAGCATTTTTGATTTCTGCGCTTCTTAGCCAAACAACTTATGGTATATTTTATAATATGTTATTTAAACAAAGTATTATATTTACTCCACTCCAATACAAAGGTTTTATCTTTCCTGATGTATTTCCCTATATAACCACAAGAGGTATATCCTACAGAATTAAAAGTGCATATAGATACAGTGATGATTTAATATTTAGATTTGGAATAGAATTTATAGCTTATGGTAAATCTACTCAAGAATTAATATTTGGTATTAATACAAAATTAATAAAAGATAATAGATTAGATCTATTAACAGTATTTGGTAAAGATGGTATTAATATAGAAACAACTTATACTATTCCTATAGCAAAACATTTTAATATCAATTTAGATTTTGATTTACATTCTACAAAGAGTTTATATGGAGAAAGGAATGCTTATAGATTGTATGAATTGAAGGATCCGTATATTGATACATTTATTGGGAAAACAACTGAAGATGGAGAGGAAAAAACTTATAAAATGAATTATAAACAATACAAGACAAAAAAACCTATCTCCTATAGTTATTATCTTGGGTTGTCTTTAAGTTATGTGTTTTAGGGGATAAACTGAATTTAATAGCTATCACCTAGCTATAATTTTTTTTAGTTGCTATAGTAATTCTCTTTTTAGCTACTATAGCAACCAATCTTTACCATTAGAAACTGACAAATTCTATGCAGGATATCAAATCAAATATTTTCCACAAAACTCTTTAGCTCTTCTTCTACTGTATTAATTAAACGTTTCGCAGTTATTATTGACTTAACTTCTTCTATAGTTTTATCCAAATTATCATTCACAATAACATAATCATAGTTAAAACAATGTGTTATTTCATCCTTAGCTTTTGCCAATCTTTTTTCAATAACTTCCGTACTATCTTGTCCCCTTGATTTTAACCTATTTTCCAATTCCTTTAAAGATGGCGGTAATATAAATATTTTCAGCAATCTGTTCTTATCCAACTTTTCAGATATCTGCTGAGCTCCTTGCCAATCTATATCCATCATAACATCACAATTTTCCTTAAATTTAGCCTCAATTCCAGATCTCAATGTGCCATAGAAATTATCAAACACCTGCGCGTATTCTAAAAATTCCTCATTATATATTCTTTTCTTAAACTCTTCCAGAGAGAAAAAATGGTAATTAACTCCGTCGATTTCCCCTGGTCTTGGTTGTCTTGTTGTCGCTGATACTGAAAAGCCTATCTTTTTGTCCCATTCTCTTATCTTTTTAACAATAGTTGATTTTCCGGCACCGGAAGGAGAAGATATTATTATTGTGAAATTTTTATATTTTAACATAATTTTCACTTATTTTTTTGAGATACTACATTAGTAATTTATAATGTAAAGTCATTTTACTATTAAGTGGGACTGCCCACCACTTTCACTTAGTCTTTAAACATTTACTATAAACCATATTTATATTAATCTTAACTTAACATTATTTTTTCTTACTTAAGAATATATTGAAAAAATGTAAATAGATAATAACTCTTTAATATAATTCTAGAATAAAAGTTTTTAGAATTAGAAAATGTAAACAAATTTTATAAAAATAATATCAATTCTTTTTTTATAAATATATAATTTTACATTTAAAATAAATTTTCCTAATTTTTCAATATATTTTAGCTTTAAAAAAGTAGAATTAGACTAAATATTTTAAATATCAAGTAAAAATGGTAGGCAGTCCCACTATTGGATTGGGATTACTTACCAACGGTTGATAAATTATATAAAAAACAATAGAATATACGGATAAAACAGAGTAATAATAAAAAATTATAGCAAATATGAATTGTTACTGAAAAAATCTGGTAATTATCTAACTCCAATCAACTATTAGTAAGCAATCCCTTGAATTTACCTACTACTTAGCAGTGCCACATCATCATTTTTATTGAAGATACAGTATTACAAGACTCCACAATATATAAATCAATCGTCATTTCTTACTTCTAAGTTGCCCACAGGCAGCCATAATATCACCACCCTTAGAAAACCTAATGGGACATGGATACCTGGCATCCGTAATATATTTAGCAAATTCAATTATCCTACTATTTGGTGTTGCTTCATCAAAAATACAACCATCCCAAGGATTAAAAGGAATTAAATTAAATTTAGCCGGAATATTATATTTTTTAACCAATTTAATAAGCCTTTTTGCATCATCCATACTATCATTCAAATCTTTAATCATTATATATTCAAAAGTTATCCTTCTATAATTGGTTTTTTTAGCATATGCACTGCAAGCTTTCATAACCTCATCTATGGTATATTTTTGGGATACAGGCATAATTTTTCGTCTAATTTCATCGGTGGTAGCATGCAGCGAAATCGCCAGGTTAACTTTTAAATCCTCCGCTAAATCATATATTTTCGGAACTATACCACAGGTAGACAGAGTTATTCTCCTATTTGAAAAAGCTATACCGTTCTCATCATTTATGATTTTTATAGCTTTCACTATGTTATCATAATTAGCTAAAGGCTCTCCCATACCCATAACCACAATATTTGTTATTTTTCTACCATCTCCTATAGCCTTATTATCCCATTCGTCGAGAAAATCTTTCGCAATTACAAGTTGTAAGATAATTTCATTTGCTTCAAGGTTTCTGACTAGGCCTTGAGCACCGGTATTACAAAATCTACATCCCATCGAGCATCCGACTTGGGATGATATGCATAGTGTTCCCCTATCTGCAGAAGGGATATACACTAATTCTATGGTTTCCTTATCGTTTAGTTCCAACAACCATTTTTTCGTTCCATCACTAGAAACTAAATCTCTAATAACTTTTGGTCTATTACAGCTGAAGGATTCTTTTAGGTTATTTCTCAAATCTTTTGATATGTTTGACATATCATCAAAATTCTTAACTCCTTTACAATAAAGCCAACTCCAAATTTGTTTTGCTATAAAACCTTTTGCACCATACTCATTTTTTACTACACTTTCAAGCTCACTAATGTTATACTGAAATATACTCTGCATCACACTATTCTATCAATAAAAATCTTCGTACAAAATCGTTATCCGCTTTATCTAACGTACTATTATCACCATCCCAGCAGATTTTACCCTCATTTAAGAATACAATTCTATCCGAAATCATTCTAGCTGATCTTATGTCGTGAGTTATAGTAATAGCTGTAGCTCCTGTTATGTTTGTTGTCTTTACCATAAGATTATTTATTTTTTCTGCGGTTATCGGATCCAGACCCGTCGTCGGTTCGTCAAAAAAAATTATTTCAGGGTCACAAGCTATAGCTCTAGCTAGAGCTACTCTTTTTTGCATACCACCGGATAGCTCCTGAGGATATAAATCAGCTACCGAATCATTTAGATCCACTATCTCAAGTTTTTGTATTGCTATTTTCTTCGCTTCAGCTCGTGTCATTCCCCTATTATTAATAAGTTTAAAAGCTATATTTTCCCAAATGGTTAACGAATCAAAAAGAGCTCCATTTTGAAAGAGAAACCCGAATTTATCCATTAGATTAAACCTATTCTTTTCATTAAGATTTAGAATATTCTTCCCATCTATAGTTATAGTACCTTCATCTGGTTCCAACAGAGTAGATATTATCCGAATTAACACCGACTTACCAACGCCAGATTTGCCCAGTATTACCAGCATTTTTTTCTCTTCTATATCTAAATCAACACCATCTAAAACTACCTTTGAGCCAAATGATTTCTTTAGATTTCTTATTGCTATTTTAGTTTTCATTTCTCACTTTTTTATAAAATTTATCTATTATGGATACGACATCATTTCTTATTTTAGGATTATTTAAAGAATAGTGCAAATTAGCCTCCAGATAACCTAAAACACTACCGCAATCGAACCTGTTCCCCTTAAACTTCAAACCAAAAAACTTTTCCTTATCCTCTTCTTTAAGCATTATTTTCATAGCGTCTGTGAGTTGAACCTCCGAATTTATAGTTGGTTCAGTCTTTTTAATATACTCAAATATTTTTGGACTTAATATATATCTACCTATATTTGATAAATTTGATGGTGCATCCTCCGGCTCCGGTTTTTCAACCATGTCAAATATTTCAACCACATCATCATTTTTGCCATTAGTATCTACCACACCGTATTTTTTAGTATTTTTTTTATCTATTTCAGCTATTCCCAAAACATTAGCATTTTTTTCTTCGGCTAATTTAATCATCTTTTGGAGATAATTATCTTCTTCGTATACCATTTCATCGGCCAGACTAACTATAAATGGTTCATTTCCCACAAACTTTTCAGCGCATAGTATAGCATGTCCTAAACCAAGTGGTTCCTGTTGTCTTAGAAATACTATATGTCCTGCTTTCGGTAGCCATCCTATCGTCTTTTTAAGTAGCTCCTCCTTCTTTTTTTCGCTCAGTACTTTCTGCAGTTCGAAAGCATTATCGAAATGGTCTTCTATTGAGTTTTTGTTTCTACCGGTCACAAATATAAATTTCTCAATACCGGCCTGCATGGCTTCTTCAAAAGCGTATTGTATTAGGGGCTTCTCTGCCACCGGCAGCATTTCTTTTGGTGTTGCTTTGGTGGCCGGTAGGAATCTTGTGCCGAATCCGCCGACTGGAAATACTATTGTTTTTATCTTGCTGTTGCCCATAATATTTGTGCTAAATAAGCTTTATTATAACCTAATAACATATTAAAAACAATATTGGAAATTTTGTGAAAATTTTTTCATACAAGAAGTCATTATTAAAAAATAATTGATTACAGTTAGATGACAGCTATTTTTATTAACAATAGTCCATATTTACAAAACTTCTGCTTTTCGCGTTTTTTCTCATATTTTCTGCTTTTTATATTATTTATCAGCCACTACCCAGTAATCTCCAATTTTACCACAAACCACTTATTGACTATTAACCCAAAACAATTTATTTTCAAACCGAAGTATTTTTAATAAAATATTTTTTATTTTTCTCAAAAAATGGAGGTTCAAATGAAAAAAAATGTCATTTTAACATTGAGTTTTCTCATGTTTTTACCGGTTTTAACGTATGGTAGTTCTGGAATTGCTAAGACTCCACTAGATTCTAATGAAGATGAGTTAGAATCAGTTGAGGAAGTTCAAGAGCCATCTATTAAAGATGTTATTCCATCACCTGTTAAAAACAGTAGCAGCATAGTAACCATAATAAAAGACATATTAACAAGTACAGGTCACACCTTTGCAGTTATTGGTCATGCTATCATAACTTTTGGCGATGATGGAGAGGAAACCGAAAATACCGTTGAAAAAGTTGGTAGACATGTTGGCTTTTTCGGAAATTTTTTAAAAAAGATAGGTGATCTTCTCAAGAAGATATACTAATCGTTATCATAGAGAAATAATACAACTCATCGGCGCGTGGTCGGAGGGTTTTTCCGCACTACGCGTTTCTTTTTCTATAAAACAACTTTCAACCAGTTTAAAACTATAGTTTGTCGTTAAAATTGCATCAAGTCTCATCCCTTGGTTTTTTTCAAACATATTGAATGGTCTATAGCCCCACCAACTAAATTCCATAGCATCTTTATTCAAATCTCTAAAAGTGTCATGCATACCAACATCAAGAAATTTTTTGAATTTATCTCTTTCTTTTTTATTACAGGTTATGACTCCATCTTTTTTAACACTGTAGACATCTTTTTCTAATAGAGGACATACATTAAAGTCTCCACCAAAAAAAGCTAATTCTTCGGATTTTATACTTTCTTCAAAAAGTTTTTTCAGCCTATCATAAAATTTCATTTTGTTGTAAAATCTATCTGTTTCGGTTACATCATCTCCAACAAAATTTGATGGAGGACTACCATTCGGTACATAAATGGATGCAATTTTGATGGTTTTTCCGTTTATATCAAATTTAGCTTCTATATACCTTGCTTCGTCATCGCTGTCAACAATATTGTAAGTTGGCAAATCATATACCACATCGTATAGCCTATATTTTGATAATATCGCAACGCCATTGTAGGACTTTTGTCCTTTGAAGATTATGTTGTAGTTTAGGTTTGACAGTTCCAGTAGTGGAAACTGGTCGTTGGTGCATTTAAGTTCTTGTAATAAAATAATGTCCGGATTCGTTTTTTTTATCCAGTTTAATAAATTTGGTATTCTTGCTCTTATGGAATTTACGTTCCAGCTTGATATTCTCATTAAAATTTAACAGTATTTGATATTGTATCTAAATATTGTATAATTTGTTTTATAATTTTGAAGAGGAGTGAGGGGACTGAAGCTACAAAATAACAATTGATTACGATTTGATATTGCAATGGATTAGTGATTTTATTTTTTATATTATTAGACAATATCAAAAACTAAACAATTACATTGTTTTTTAAAAAGATTATGATATTAATAATTCATTCGTTAAATATCTCTTAAAATGTCGAAAAAAATTCTTATCATAGACGCAAATCCATCAAAATTCGGATTTACAGCTTGTTTAGCTGAAGAATATGCAATAAATGCAGAGAAAAGCGGTTTTAATATAAAAACAATAGCAATCAGAGACCTAAAATTCGATCCAATACTACATTACGGCTACAACAGAATACAAAAATTAGAGCCAGATTTAGAGAAGGCGCAGGAGCTACTGAAGTGGTGCGAACATTTAGTGATATTCACACCAGTCTGGTGGTATAGCAGTCCAGCCCTGCTAAAAGGCTTTTTAGATAGAGTATTTTTACCAGGTTTTGCATTTGAAGTAGAAGTTTTGCCTAAAAGAAAGGTCAATAAAATGTTATCCGGTAGAACAGCATCACTATTTTACACCTATGGCGGCCCTAAAAAAAATATGGATAAAATAAAAAAAGACCTATTTGAAATGCAACTTAAGGATGGAGTGTTATGTTTCTGCGGATTTGAAAAAATAAAAACCTATCCTCTTTATGAAACTGTTGGTTTTAAAAATATTAAGAGAAGACAAAAATTTATAGATGATGTTGCTAAAGCGGGAAAAGGAGGTATGTAGAAAGTTTAATTTGTATGAAAAGTACATAAACATACATTAAAAATATTAAAATATATAATACATAAAAAATATGAAAAAAATTGCTAAACTATTATTAATCCTACTTGTTATTCCATTTATAGGTTATGCAGGATTTTTACTATATCTGAAAAATTCAATAAATGTTGTAGCTATTAGAAATGATCTAAATGGATCTTTCGCAGAGAAAATACAAGAATATAAGAAACATCATTCCTTTGCAAAAAAAGATATAAAATTTCTAATACGTGGAAAAGTTGTTTTATCTGTTTTTCCTAAAGTAAAGATTATGGTAAATGATGTAAATTTGAATGATGTCCAATTTAGGGGTCATTTACTATCAATAAATATTAAAAAGCTGGAACTGAGGCTAAACTTCCTGGATTTCCTAAAGAAGAAGGTAACAATTAATGACATTAAAGTTGATACAATTACGGCAAATATACAACAAAATGAATTGGCTACATTTTATATAAATAAGGTGCTTACAAAAAAAGTAGTTAAAATGGAAGAAAATGAAGTTATAGGAATAAAAACAAAGATAAAAAATCTGCTGGTGGATAATAAGAATAATGATATTGAAGAAGGATATAAAGAAATTGAAGTTGTGGAGGACGTGAGAGTAGAGCTCGATAATAGTGAAGTTGAGTATATGTTTTTAAATCTACTGAAGATGATAAAAATTAACAATATTCTACTAAAAGATAATTTAAAGGTTACGTTTTCCAATGCATATCTGAATTACATAAGAAATGGAGTTATCCAAAAAGAAGTTAAAAGTATAAGCGGAACTGTAGATAAAGGTAAAAAAATTAACATAAATTGTTCTTTCCTTCTTAATAATATAAATGGGGATTTGAAGGTAACATACCTTTTGGATAAGGATAAAAATAGTAATATTACCCTAAAATTGACAGATTCTATGAATGATAATATATCCGTCACTTATGAGGGAAATAATCTGATGATACTTGACTATAAGGATGTTGTAGCTGATATTAAAATTGATGCTGATATTAAAAGTTTCAATGATTTTTCACAGTGGATACTATTTTCGGATTCAAAATACTATTATCTGATAGATTATAAAAAAGGCTTAAAACTAGAAACTAACTTGGCTAAAAATTTATCGCTATTTGATGTAAAAACATTTTCTCTAAAGGGTGACGATGTAGATATTAGTGGTAGTTTCCATAAAAGTGAGACTTTTGGGCTAACTATGGCTATTAACAAGTTGAATTTAGATGATGTTGTTATCAACACAGGTAAAAATATGGTACTGACTGATGATAATGAAATAGCAATATTCAAAACAAGTAATATTGATGATTTATTAGAGGAATTGTCATCTAAAGATAATAATAAAAATAAAAGTAATGGTAATATAAAAGTAGATATAAAAGAACTGACTAAAGGTAGTAGAATTATAAAAGATTCCGTTTTTGATATTGATGTGGTAAATGGAAATTACAAGATAAACAATTTTAAGGTAAATTTGAATGGGATGACTATAGATGTTTACAATCAGGAAAGTAAAGGAGATTTATTTGTAAATGATTTGAAGATAGAGGGACAAAGTTTTGATGACGTTGTAGCTTTTTTAAGCTTACCGAACTTCTTTGGAATAAAGGAATTTACCATAGAATCAAAAATATTTGCACAAAATAATGTAATATATCTACTGGATTATAGTTTAAAAAACGCCGAACAAAAAGTAATGAGTGGTTCATTGGAATATTCACTCGATAGGATTAGGAATTATATAGCCTGTATAATGGATATTGATAGCTTAGCAATAAAATTAGAAAATCAAAAAAATTCCACTCTGAAGGAAGAGCTGCTTTGGCTAAACAATTTCACTAAGAATGTTTTTATTGATCTATCGGTTAAAAATTTATCCTATAATGCTATACAAAATATAGATGTTAAAACTAAGCTAAACTTTTCACCCGGTTATCTAAATTTATATGATATAGCGAATGTAAATTTTGAAACCATTAAGAATATAAGTGGTAAAATAAGTTTAGATATAAGAAATAAAGGTTCGGCTATATACGCCGATCTATCTATAGGAAGTATTAAGAAGAATGTAGATTTGGTAAATTATGTACTGGATATTGAAAAATATAAGAGTCTCCTACTAAGAACAGAAATAAACAAAGAGAATAGAGCTAACTATTGGGTTAACAAACTATTTTCTTTTCCTACACTTGATAGTATTGACGGTCACATATCTCTAAAAATTCAAGATTTTTTGCTAAATAATCTACCAATAAAAAATATAGAAACAGATGCAAATATTAATAATGGTGTTATAAATATAAAAAATATGAGTTTTGATGGGCTTGGTGGAGCTACGAATATAAAAGCTAGTTTAGATATAAAAAATACAAGAAGGCTCAGTTTAACCCTTAATGAAACGATATATAATATAAGCGATATAGCCAAATTATTCATAACTAACGATGAAATAATAGGTGATTTAACTGGGACTATCGGCTTAGCTGGCATTATTAACGGTGTGGGTTTTAATAGTGAAATATTTAATTCTTCGCTAAACATGCAATTTAAATTTATTGGAAATAACTTCTTTATTAAAAAGTTAGGTCTGGATGATTTAAGAAAAAAACTGTCGCTAATATATACCGATAAGAATATTAGAGATAATTTTAATACTAAAGATATAATTGCAAATAATACTGGAACTACGTTTAATAACTTTAGTGGTGACTTTGTTTTAGCTTCAAGTATAGGCAGACTAACTGCAAAAGCCGAAGGTGCCGGAATATCAAGCAATGTGGATTTAAAGGTTGATAGCAGCACCGGCACAACGGCTATAAATCTCTTAAATACATCTTTGATTATGGTGAAGGCAGGTCAGGATAATTTTCCACTTTATATTAATATAAGTTTTCTTGAAGATTTTGCAAATAAAGCAAATCTTATAATAAATACGAGTCAAGTGGATGAGTATGTTAAGCAGGTTATAGAGTTGTCAGAGAAGTCAAAAAATAATAGACGAGGTCAGACAAAAGTGGGGGAGTAGAAGGTTGAGTATCTAACGAATTAAGTAAAATATCAACTTGACTTTTGTATAAAATATTATACACTAATTTTAGTTTTCTGCGGGAGATAGACATGACAAAAAATAATAAATATACTTTTTATCCTATATTAGATGATGATTTTACTAGAGATACTATAGAAGAATTTAGAAGAGATCCGGAATTTGCACAGATGTATCTGGATAGTGAGATAAAAGATTATAATAAAACCGGAGATATACAATATGTATTAAAAACTCTGGAAATGATAGTTCGAGCTTTTGGCATAACAAAGTTTGCAGAAACTAATAATATAAATAGATCTACTTTAAATAATGTATTTAAAAATAGACACAGTCCTGAAACAAGTACATTAAATTCTATTCTAGAACCTCTAGGTTATAGAGCTTCTATAACTTTTAGTAGAATATAAACTAATGGAATCTATAACATTAAAAGAGATAAAATATTATTTTGATAGTATAAAAAATGAAGTTACTTTTAAAAAATGGTTAAATAAACAAGAAAAAGATATTAGACTACTAATTAGAAAAAGAATTAATAGACTTTCTGAGGGTAACTACGGTGACTACAAATCAATATCAAATGGTATACTAGAATTAAGATTTAAACAAGGATTTAGAATATATTTCACAGAAGTAAATAATACTATAATCTTATTATTCTGCGGAGGTAATAAATCTTCTCAAAAGAAAGATATAGAAAGAGCAAAAGAGTATAAGGCTATATTGGATAGGGAGGGATTAGATGGGTGTATAGAGAATAGTTCTCTATGATATGTATAAATAAGTGTAAAGTAAAATAACTTCCTATATAAAAAACTCTTGACAATGAGTAATTTATTACACATAATATTATTATTAAAATTAATTTCTTCTTATGGTAAATAAAAAGTATTTTACATTTGATAAACTTGAAATAGAAACTTTAAAAAATGATAAAGAACTCAATAGACTATTTTTGGAAAATGAATTAAATAATTATATTGAAACAAATGATAGTAAATATCTAAGACGTCAGTTAAAAAATTCAATAAAAGCTTTTGGTTTTTGTAATTTTGAAAGAAAATCTGGTCTGTCAAGAAAAACAATATATAATATTGTAAATGGTAAAACTGAACCAAAATTAAGTAATTTCTTAAAATGTCTTAAAGCTTTTGATATAAAGATAAAATTATGTTAAAAAAAGAAGTTATATTGTTCTTTGATAAGAATAAGAAAGAATATCCATTTCAGGTATGGTACATTTCTTTAGAAAAGAATAATAAGTATAAAGTATCTGAAAGGATTAAAAGAGTAGAAGACGGTAACTATGGAGACTACAAATCAGTAGGTAACAATATACTAGAATTAAGATTTAAACAGGGATTCAGAATATATTTCACAGAAGTAAATAATACTATAATCTTATTATTCTGTGGAGGTAATAAATCTTCTCAAAAGAAAGATATAGAAAGAGCAAAAGAGTATAAGGCTATATTGGATAGGGAGGGATTAGATGGGTGTGTGGAGAAATAATCGGCATTACATCTCAAACAATTTATTATTTTTTAATTGACTATTTCTCATTAATTATTCTTAATTAAAATATTCCGATATTTTTTCATCAAATAATAGGTATAAGCTGTACTCTATCATTTTTTTTGATTTACTCTATATCTTTTGGTTTTTCTGTTAAATCTAGCTAAATAATTTCTTATTAAACCATTAATACTTTTCATTAGACTGGTTTCTGATTTATTAGTTATATGGAATAGTAAAACCATCAATATATTTTTATATTATTTATTATTTGTTGTATTCCTTTTTAATATTGTTTTTTGTTTAACTTTTAATCTGTTGTTTTTTACATCAGTTCTACTGTTTTTTCT
>CAPZCD010000019.1 GCA_948744995.1 uncultured Rickettsiales bacterium
CCTATCAGCTAAAAATAAGGATGAAGTTGGGATGAAAAGCGAGGTTGGGGTTAATATATATAAATACTCTTTTATGTAAAAATCTTTTCCACCCATTGAATTTAAACCAAAATAAAATATGCTTTAATCAGCATTAAACCTAAAAAATATGATTAGCAAAAGAACAGGAGCTGAAATTATCTTAAACAGGCAATATATTAAGGATCTATCCTTTGAAAATCCTAAAGCTCCAGAAATATATACCTACAAGGATATACAACCAAAATTAGATGTATCAATAGATATAAATGCATCGAAACTACAGAACGAAATATTTGAAGTAGAAAATGTAATAAATGTTACAGCTAAAAAGGGTGATGAGATATTGTTTATTGTGGAGCTTGTTTATGCCGGCATTTTTACCATAAAAAATGTTACCGATGAACTTATACAGGAAAATTTATTTATAGATTGCCCTACAATGATTTTCCCGTTCGAAAGGAGAATAATTGCTGATGTTTCAAGAGATGCTGATTTACCACCATTATTACTTGATATTATAGATTTCGAGCAGATGTATGAATCCAAAAAACACATGTTGGTTAGTGATAAAAAATAGAAATATATTAAGTTTGGATGCAGCTTACAATACAAAATGTATAAAAATATACCATATTTATTATAAAAATAACTAAAAACAGATCAAAATGATAAACAAGAAAAATATAAAAAACCTAATTTTATCCGAGATAAAAAAAGAGTTGGTGCTTTTTGAGGACACGGCAAATGTTGAAAATATAGAAACTGAATTTGCCAATGAATATAGATTTTTTACAGCTAAGGCCAAAGAATTTATAGAGGATAATTTTTTGAGTTACACAGGTAAAAATAGAAAAATATATAATGAAGAAATTGCTAGCTTAAAAAGCTTTGATTTTTATGGAGGAAAAATTTTCATAAATTATGAAAAAGGTGATATAAAAACGTTTTTAGCTGCGAAAAATAAAGATTATATTAAATATATAAAAGCAGATAATTTTTTCCCAATACCTATAGTTGTAAGCAATATAGTAGTTACTGGTGACAATAAAATCATTTTTTTAAAAGATAAAAACTGTGCTTTGATTGATGATTATGTAAAAAATTGTGATATTATTTCTGAAAAAATAGATTTTTTGGGATGCTTCAGAAGACAGATAAAAGATACAATTGGAGAAGCTATAGGAGTTAAAAATTCGAAATTAATCGGAATATACCAATCGGATAAGTGTGTATTAGTATTTAGTCATAATATTGATCAAGGAAGTGACTATATAGAAAAAATACAAGCTGGAAACAGCACCTCTAGTAATTGTTCTGATTTATTATTTTTGTCAAATGAAGAAGATAGTATAGGGACTGCTATAAAAAATGATAATTTTTCAAATGGCTCACGGATAGCTTTAAAATTTCATCTAAAGGAAAATTTTTTCAATTATAACTATATAAATACTAAGATATAGCATAACAAGATTGATTATAGAATAAATTAGCGTAAGTGGGTATGATAAAAATACCTGGAAATTAAAGAAAGATTATAATACTAGTGAATAATAATGGAGTTTTGATGCACAGTATTTTTTCGTTTTCTAACCTTATGCATTGACTTTGGTTTAAAATTATTTATTATTTTCCTTAGGATAAAATCTCATAAGAATATGGCTGAAAATAAAAAACTAAATGCTTTTGATGAATTTAAAGAGTTACTAGAAAAACACGAACCAAATGGATTATATCTTATCGATACTGATGAAATTGTTAAAATAGTTATGGATGAAGAGACTAATAGAGAAGAATACAACGGAAAAGTAAGAGAAGCTATAGAAAGAATTATTAATGACGAAAATTATAAAGATTCAATACCATTTGAAATTAAAGCTGCATTTATTGATTATCATATAAAAAATAGTGATAAAAATAAAGCTGTAGAATGTATTACAAAAACTATTCCAGCTAAGGATGTTATCAGTAACCTTTTACTGTATTACAATGTCCTAATAAAAGAAAAAGAATATACTGAAGCAACTAAATTGCTATTTAATAATAAAGATATTGACAAACTTTTAGAAGAAAATGAATTTGCAAACAAAACGTATACTGCAAAAATATATTTATCTTGTGTTCAAAAAGAAATAGAAAATATTATATCAGATGCAAATAATAAATTTAACCATATGAAGGAAGTTATATTAAATGAAGGTAAAGGAGAAAAAGATATAGATAATATCAAAAGCGGAATTGAAAAAAACAAAAGGAAGAAAATATTCAGCATTTTAAAAAAAATGTCTGAGTTTTTGAATAAAATTGAAGGCAGATTTCCGGAAATAGTTGAAAAGAAAGATAAAAATAATATGAATGTATTTATGAAATTCGAAGATGAATTAGTAAATAAACTAAATATTAATTATACAGATCTTCCTAATGAATTATTCGAGACATTTGCAAAAAAAGGGGATGAACAAAGTTTAAGCTTTTTTTTGCAAAGATTTAAGCCACCTTTTACTAAAGAAGTTGAAGAACAACAATTAAATGCTATTAATGATTGTTGTGAAAACAATATTAAAAATATTAGTAATAAAGCTATTTTGTTAAAGTATTCTGCCCTTATTCTCAAAAATGAGAACATTGAAAATGAAAAAATAGCTAGCGGTTTAGAACGCATGAGAGATAAAATGTCAGAAGATAGAAAAAAAGGTAATAAAGGTTTCTCTTTAGCTGAAATTACTAGATTTTATAAAGACTGTATAGCTAAGGATGTATCAGTAGATAGAATAGAAAAATATAAGAATATACTTGAAGAAATTAGGAAATTATCTGGTTATGATAAATCGATAGAAACTATTTTAGAAGAAAAAAGAAAAACAAATGAAGTAGTAACAGATAGAGTTTCAAAATATTGTACTAACAAAAAAGTATCAACCGAAAGATCTTTCTCTTAATAAAAAATTCTGAATTCTTTTATTTTACAGAACCTTTACACTTAGTAACTAGAGCGATCTAAATAGAGTTTTGTTTATTTCTTTGTATCGACATTGATAATAATTCCTGTTTAGATTGAAGTTCCAAACATACGTACATGTTATTGTTTATTCTAACAATATCCCAACAATTTAGGTTAAGGTGAAAAATAAATTTGTAATTGTTACTTATAAATTTAAAAAATATACCTGAACATAAATTTTGTGTTTAGACCAAATAAATATCCTGTATGTTTGCATTGAGGGAGCTTAATAAGAAAATAACCATATGAAAGACAAATAAAAAATACATAAATGGAGTAATGCAGTAAAGATTTTAAAAAAGAGGTAATGGAGTTGAATGCTATTCCCCATTCTTCCCATTTGACCTTTAAACAAAATATTGTATAATACTATTAAAATACGAGTTTAGATAGAAACCCCTAGCTGAGAGTTAGTGTCTGTCTCTAGTAATGGTAAATTATTAAATTCACATTTTGCCAACTTGTATTTTTTCTATAATCATAATCGTAATAGGTTGTTATTGAAAACTTAAATTCTCCATCTTCTGTTATGGCATAAGCTATAACTACATTTTTTCTTTTATAGGATATGATAAATTTTTTCTTTATCATTACTATTATTAGTTATGTCTTTATCATCTTCTTCCTTTTTTTATCTCTATTTTTATCTTCTTCATAGTTGTCCACCTTTTGCTTTCAGATATTAATAGGTTAAATTCCAAAATTCATTAAAAATACAGTAGAAATGTATTTAAAGGTGAAATAACCATTATTATTTTGATACATATAATATTTGACTATATCTCATAGATTGTCTTATATTATCCTACACAAACTATCTGTTCAAATAAAATATTGATTACTAAATCTTATGTTGATACTCTTCTACTACAAGAAATTTTCATCTTAAATGTTTTTGACATCCTTTTACTTATTTTAAGACCAGTTGATTTAGAAACAGAAGTTAAGGCAGATTATGAAAAAAATATATGGGTTCGACAGTTTACGACAACAATTTATAGACAATTTCACGGCTAATAGACTGCATCATTGTAGCATGATTGTGGGTGTTCGTGGTATTGGAAAGATGCAATTCTTACTGGATATAGCTTCGGTAATTCTAAGTAAAAAAGATGATAAATTTTCTATAAATGAGAATGAAATAGAATCAACTAGAAAGTTGGTAGATGGTGGTGCTCATACTGATTTGACTATATTGGATTTAAATACCCTTGATGATTCCGGTAAAGAAAATACGTCAAAAAAGGCTGAAATAAATATAAAGCAAGTTAGAAATGTGATAGATGGGATAAAGCTAACACCATCCATATCAAAATATAAAGTTCTAATAGTGGATTCTATAGATAATGTCAATGTGAATGGGCAAAATGCTTTGTTAAAAACGCTTGAGGAACCAACGAAAAATACCTATATATTTCTTGTATGCCACAATGTTAATAAGGTTATAAATACTATTATATCAAGAAGTAATGTAGTTTTTGCACCAGATCTAAAAATTGAGGACTGGGGACAAGCTATGGCAGATGTGTTGGAAAATGAGGATATTGAATTTGATTATGATATACAGACTCTGTATGATATTTCCGATCATTCTGTTGGAAAAGCTTTGGACATGATTAAATATAAAGCCTTAGAACTTTATAATAATATTATCGGTGCTTTATGTGATAATAACCTTAATTTGAATAGAATCCAAAAAATCTGTGATTATTCTAATTCTAATGAAACGTTTTATATATTTTCAACTCTTGTTGGCAAGTTGTTTGAAAATATAATGAAATTTTACAGAACGGGCGATGAAGATATTTTTGTAGAAAATACTGATTTAATACGAGAATTTCTTAAAAAAAATACTATATCGGATGTTATAGATAGGTATAATAATCTGAAAAAAGTCATGAATGAAGTAAACAGCTATAGTTTAGATAAGAAACAAGCGGTAAATGTTATATTGACGAACTATAGATAATATCCTAGAAAAACCACTTCCTAGCCTCTGTTGCCCTTGGTAAGAAGTGGTCATTATTGGTTATTTTAATAATTCAAGTATCCAAAGTAATTAATTTTTCTATATGGTTTTTGGATTTATCCATGAGATTGTACTATCGGATTTTTTATAGATAACATTTATAAGCCCATTATCTTTATTTACAAACATATAAGCTGGCAAACCCAAAAGGTCCATTTTCATTAAAGCCTCTTCTATATTTGCTTCTTCGATTTCTGTCTCTTTTTCTTCTATAACTGTAAATAGGGAAGCATTATCATCAACTAATAAATTTTCGCCCTCTTCCTTGTTTTTAGCTGTTTCAATTTCATCTTCTTTCTCCTTTTGCTCATTTTCTTTTAATATCCATCTATCAGCTATTATGTAAGGTATTTCACTATTTTTTGCTTTTGAGTTTGATATTTTCTTTCGATAGTTCAGAAGTTTAGATTTGTATTTTCTTAATTGTTTCAGCATTTTTACTAATGATAAGTCAAATGAATGGTATATATCATCTGATATAGCGCCGGATTTAACAACTATACCCTTTTTATTACCATCTGTAGCTACTATACTAGCTTTGTATTTATCGCCCTCTTTCGAAAAGAAAACGTTAACTTCTATTATACTATCTAGATATTTCTCTATTTCTTCATTTACTTTTTTTTCGACATAATTAGGTAAACTCATACCTAAAGAAAAATTGTTATTGATTTTTACTTTCATTGTAACTGTAATTATTTAGTCTTATAGGAAAAAGATACTATAATTTTAAATTAAGTCAATGTCTTTTGATATTGTTTGATTAGTTACGCACCCTACCCTACCCTACCCTCTACTCTTCTCTCATTTTTAAATATAATTTATAGATAATTAATTATATCAATGGAATATATATTCTGTTTCAAAATATAAAACAAACTATACTTTAATATATTCGTTATATTTTCTAGTGTTTTCAGCAAATATTTGGAATGTTTATAATGTTTCATGTGAAACAAAATTTTTAAATTACATTTGCTCAGCTATAGCTATAATTTTTACGATGGTAAAAATATTAGAAGAAAATAAATTAATTTTTTATTGATTATTATTAAATTTTAAGTTATAATTATATCAAATGTTTCACGTGAAACAAAATGAATAAGGATTGTAAAGTAATATCAATTGTAAATCAGAAAGGTGGAGTTGGTAAAACTACAACTGTATTAAATATGGCATCGGCTCTGGCAGTTTTAGGAAATAAAACGCTGGTTATAGATTTTGATCCACAGGGCAATTTGAGTTCTGGTTTAGGTATAGAAAATCGTAAAAAGACTATATATGATGTACTATGTGGAGAAGTGAATATATCCAATGCAGTCATAGAAACTAAGATAGAAAATCTCAGTATAATACCTTCCGATATGAATTTAGCTGCTTTCGAGATTGAAATAATAGATAAAAATAATAGAGAATATCTTCTGGATAAGGAACTAAATAAAATAATAAATAACTATGATTATATAATAATAGACTGCCCTCCATCATTAGGACTTTTAACGGTAAATGCGCTAGCAGCTTCCAATTCAATAATAATACCGCTACAGTGCGAATTTTTTGCATTGGAAGGGTTGAGTCATTTATTAGAAACATCCGAAAGAATAAAATCTAACTTTAATACTAAATTACACATAAATGGCGTTTTATTGACTATGTACGACAAGAGGAATAAATTGACGGAACAAATTGAAAATGATGTGAGAGACTATCTGGGGGAACTAGTTTATAAAAATGTAA
This sequence comes from uncultured Rickettsiales bacterium, assembly GCA_948744995.1. Classification (GTDB taxonomy): domain Bacteria; phylum Pseudomonadota; class Alphaproteobacteria; order Rickettsiales; family UBA1997; genus CALXRO01. The sequence continues at coordinate 6,786 of CAPZCD010000019.1, forward strand.
TTCCCAGAAATGTCAGGCTAGCTGAATCAACGTCTTTCGGTATGCCGGCTATAATCTATGATATGAATTGTAGCGGTTCCACTGCTTATATTAATTTTGTAAAAGAACTGGTAAAAAGAAATGACTGAAGTGAATAAAAAAATTGGTAAGGGTCTATCGTCTCTATTGGGTAATAAAAGTTTATCAATAATAGATTCTAAGGATGAAATAGATATAAACTCTATAGTTATCAATAAGAATCAACCAAGAAAAAATTTTGATAATGAGGCTCTGGAAGAACTGGTACAATCCATTAAGAAGTTTGGAATACTACAACCAATTATTGTTAGAAAAGTAGGTAATAATTACGAGATAATCGCGGGAGAGAGACGCTATAGGTCAGCATTGTTGGCTGGTCTAAAAAAAGTACCAGTAATAGTAAAAAATTTAGAAGATAAAGAAGCTTTTAGTCTCAGCATAATAGAAAATATACAAAGGGAGGATTTGAATCCAATAGAAGAGGCCAATGCTTATCAGGAACTTGTTGAAAAATATAATTATAAGCAGCAGGATATAGCAGATATAATAGGAAAAAGTAGAAGTCATATAGCAAATCTGATGAGGTTGCTATCTCTACCGGAGAAGGTAAAAAAATGCCTGATAGAAGGAAAAATAGAAATGGGACATGCGAGAGCGCTGGTAAACTATGAAAATGCAGAAGATATTATAGATTATATTGTTGATAATAAGCTGACGGTTAGAGAGGTTGAAAATTTAATTAAAGAAAGCAGGATTCCAAATCCTAAAAAATTTAACAGAAAAGCTCCCCCTAATAGAATTACTGGTAAGATTGGTGAATTTTCAAAGAAAATTGGGCTTGCTTGTAAAGTAACCTATAATGAAGAAGATGGATCTGGTAGTTTGGTGATAAAATTCAAAACTGAGGACGAATTACTAAATTTTATTAACAAATTTTAATAATTTAATGTTAGTCAATAATATAAAAGATGGAAATAAAAAAATACTTATAATTGGCATTAACAGTTTGAGTGTATCTCTGGATAAAATATTGGTGGATTATGGTAATAGTGTAGTTTTTTTTGAAAAAAATGATACTTTATCAAAAAATTATAGGGATATAGCTACTAGACCGGCAGAAATACTGAACTCCTTAGAATACGATTTCAATAGTTTCGATTATATAATTATTAGTAAAAAATTAAATTTTGGTGATTTTGAAACAGACAATCTAATTGCTACTCTAAACAAATTAGCGGATAAAACCTATACTATTTCGGAAATTATTTATAATTTGTATCCTAATAAACATTTTATACACATTATAGATGAAACCTATAGGAGTTTAGTCTATTCTGAGTTAGAATATATTTATAAAGAGAACTCGATTAATAGTACAAGATTACCATTTTTGGAAAATAGAGATGAAGAAGAGCTGAAAAATATGGATATTTCTGATATAGAGATATTTATGGTTGGTGATTTTAATAGGGAATTTATAAAGGAACTGGATTTTGATATACTAGGTTTTTTTGATCTTCAGGATGAAGTTGTGGAAGATTGCATTAAAAATTTATTTCTAAAGCAGAGCCAAAATTCAAAAGCTTTTGTAAATGTAGATAATGAATACCTAAAGGAATTTTATAAAAATATCAGTAAAAACAATAATTTATCTTCTAAAATAATAGAAATATCAACAAAAAAACTACTGGAAAGTGGTTATTCATATGTAAATGATACCATATACTGCTATGCCGGAGATAATGAATCTTATGATCTGATTGAGAATGATTATATAGCAACAACTACTATTGGTAAAGTTAGTACCTTAGCTTCATTTGCAATAGCTGTTAATACTAAACAAACAGGAGATGTTGTAATGGAATGTTTGGAGACGTTTCGCGGTCCTCCTAATATTATTGAATATGTCAATAAAATTGATAATATGAAATTTATAAATAACATTTTTGCTACCACTGACGAGATATTAACTTCACCTTTTGAAACCTATAGTAATATATATGTTATTTTCATAACTAATGGCAGGCAAAGTAACTTCTTTAGGGTTAAAAACTATATGAAAAACATAAAAAAAGTATTCTTAGTGGATATGTTTGATTGTGTTAATTTGAGTGAAAATGAAAAGAAAATGAATATTAAAAAATATAGGAATATAAATGAGGCATTTGCAGATGCTGTGAAAGATATAAAAGAAAATACTAAAGATGAACCGGAAGAGACTACGATTTTACTCAGTCCAATCATTGGCGATAGAATGAATGTAGTTTACTATAAGGATTATGGAATAAAATTTAAAAAATTGATAGAGGATTTATAATATGGAAAAATTAAGAGGTAAATTTATAACCTTTGAAGGAGGGGAGGGGGTTGGAAAGAGTACACAATCTAAGCTCCTCGTTGAAAAATTAAACAAAAATGGTATAGAAGCTGTTTGGACCAGAGAACCTGGAGGTTGTGAAGATGCAGAAGAAATTAGGAAGTTACTTATAAGTGGAAGTGCTGGCAGATGGGATGGGATAACGGAACTATTACTTATGTATGCAACTAGGCGTGTGCATACGGAAAAAAAGATAAAACCGTCGTTAAAGAATAATGTAACTGTTGTTTCCGATAGATATTTTGATTCCAGCTTTGCTTATCAAGGTTTTGGTCATAATTTACCTATAGAAACTATTGAAACCATTAGAAAAATAGTTTTAGGAGATTTCAAACCAGACTTAACCATATTTTTGGATATGGACACAGAAGAAGCGTTGAGAAGAACTGATAAAAGAGGGGATAAAAATAGGTTTGAAGATATGAATCTTGAATTTCATAGGAGAGTTAAGGAAGGTTTTAATTATATAGTTTCCAAAGAAAAAGAAAGATTTATTCGTATCGATGTTGCCGGCCTGTCTGTCGAAGTATTGAATAATATGATAATTGCAAAATCTGCCGAATTTTTTTCGAATCAGTAAGTACGCGCATTTTGAAATATATTTTTATAGAGGAATAGGGTAGGGTAGATGAAGCAGTGGTGCAGGATTAGAAGTAATGATAATTATCATGGGATAAAATAGAATAATTCGATTAGTTAACTATAATTACATAACAAATTAATTCTATCTAATCCCTTCTAATTTAGTTCTATTATCTATATAGTCCTGCTACTGTTATTAAACCAAACCTATTCCTTTACCATAAGCTTCTCAACTGCCGGCAATATCCCCTTTTCCAACCACTTCAAAAATGCTCCACCGGCCGTAGACAGATAGGTAAATTTATCAGCTATTCCAGCTTTATTTAAAGCTGCAAGTATGTCACCTCCGCCTGCTACGGACTTTATTTTATTCTGTGAAGTTCTTTCGGCTATTATTTTAGCTAACGCATCCGTACCTCTATTAAATGGTGAAATTTCATATATTCCAACAGGTCCGTTCCAAATTACCACTTTACATTTTTCTAAGCAGTTGTTAATTAATTCAATGGTTTTGGGACCGATATCTACTATGATATCATCATCGGTGAGCTCACCAATCTCTTTTGTAACTGTTTTTTGATTTTCAGCCACTTCTTTAGCTACTACCATATCAATAGGTAATATAACTTCACATTTATGTTCTTTGGCAGATTTTAATAAATTTAGGGCGTCATCCTTTAGCTCCTCTTCCTTTAAAGATTTACCGACATTGGTACCTTTTGCATGCAGAAAAGTATTAGCCATGCCGCCACCAACAACCACATAATCGCTCTTGGATACCAAAGATCCCAGCAGTTCCAACTTGGTGGATACTTTAGATCCGCCTACCATAACCATAACCGGCCTTTCGGGATTAGATACAAGTTTTGTTAAGTTGTTTAACTCATATTCAAGGTTTATACCTGCATAAGAGTCAAGTAAAGTAGGAACTCCAACCATAGATGCGTGTTTTCTGTGACAGGTTGAAAAAGCATCATTGACATATATGTCGGCTAAACCAGCTAATTCCTTGGCAAAGTCTTTATCATTTTCTTCTTCGCCTTTATGAAAACGCAAATTCTCCAGTAAAATTACTTCACCAAAATTTGAATTTTTTATAATGTCTTTGGTTTTTTTGCCGATACAATCATCGGCATAATGGAATTTTATGTTTGGCATTAATTCCTTGAGCTTGTTTAGGATTATTTTTAATGAATATTCTTCTTCAAAGCCGTTACCTTTTGCTTTTCCGAGATGGGTAGCCAAAACTACTTTTGCTTTGTTTTTTGTAAGATATTCTATTGTTGGTATGGTGGCTTTTATTCTTGTGTCATCAAGTATAACTCCATTTTTGATGGATACGTTCATGTCTGCTCTTAAAAAAACAGTTTTGCCGTTAACGGCACATTCTTCTATCTTTTTAAACATAAAATTATATAAATTGTTTATTTGGTAAAATATTATTTCGGTAAAAAAATTATACAATATTTATATAAATATAAAGTATTTTTAGGAATTCCCCAATTGCCTTTTTCACAACAAGTAGTACCATCTAATAAATAAAATTTAGACCAACAAGATTCAGAAATGAAAATAGACTACAAAAATGCCGAAACCACAATAATTAGTTTAACCAAACAGAATATAACCAAATGCTTATTACTATACGGTGAATCTATATCTTCAGTTGAAAACAAATATAGACTGGCGATTAATACCTTCAAAAAAGATTCATTCGATATCTCCAACATTAATCCAGATTTAATGAAATCCAACGAAGGTTTTTTATGCGAAGAATTTTTATCAATATCCATGTTTGCCACCAAGACGCTCTACACCTTAAGGTTAGTAGAAAAAGAAAATAGCTATACAAAGGATTTAGAAACTCTATTCGAAAATAATAATCTAGATACGAACCCAAATTTTTTAGTTGTCACTGCCAACAATCTGGATTCGTCATCATCCTTAAGAAAATATGCCGAAAAATCAAAATATATAGCTTGTGTAGCCTGCTATGAAGAAAGTGAAAAAAACCTGATGGTTTTTATAGCAAACAAACTGAAGGAATTTAATTTTATTTTTAATGGTGAGGTTGTTGAATATTTATTCGATAATATAGGCAGTAATAGCCTAATTATAGAAAATGAAATAAAAAAAATAGATCTTTTTAAAGGAGAGGATAGGAAATTAACCATTGATGATGTTGAAAAAATAGTAATTGATGTGTCTAGTAGTGATATAAATGATTTTTGTAATAGTTTTTGTGATTTAAATACGAATGAAACTTTTAGAATTTTGAATAAAATTTTTAATGAAGATATAGAACCTATAGTACTGATAAGATCTTTATCAAAACATTTTCTGCAACTACAGAAAATCAGATTTTTTGTAGATAGTGGTAGCGATCTAAATGATGTGTTTAAAAGCGAAAGAATTTTTTGGAAACAGCAGATTTTTATAAGAAATTATATAAAAAAATGGAGTTTTAAAGAAATTAATCTTATATTAGAAAAGTTGTTGTCTGTAGAGAAAGAGAGTAAATTTAGTCCAAACGGTAAATTAATTTTTGAAAATTTCATACTTAAATATTTTTTGAGAAAAAAGCAGAATAAAAATAATATCACATGATTAAAGAAATCACTGTTAAAACAGCTTTACATTATCACGACACAAAATTCGCCTCAAACTACGATCTAAATATCTACAGAGGATGCGAACACAGATGTAAGTATTGTTTCGCGCAATATTCTCATAAATATCTTGAAAGTGATTTTTTCAATGATATTTATGTAAAAACCAATATAGCTGAAATATTAGATAAGGAACTTGCCAAAAAAACTTGGAAACATGAGTTAATAAACATATCGGGCGTATGTGATTGCTACCAACCGATTGAGAAGAATTATAAAATTATGCCAAAAGTTTTGGAGGTTTTTATAAAACATAAAAATCCAGTTTTTATACTAACGAAATCAGATCTGATAGCTAGAGATTATGAACTTATAAAAGAACTAAGCGATATAACGCAAGTTTGTATTTCAACCACCATAACGACTTTAGATGAAGATATTAGAAAAAAGTTGGAACCAAATACTTGTTCGTCGATTGATAGATTAAAAATGTTATCTAAATTTGTAGGACTGAATTGTAAAACAAATGTTATGTTAATGCCTATTATTCCGTACCTTACGGATAGCAAAAGAAATTTGGAGGGAATATATAAACTATGTTATGAAACTGGTATAGAACATATAATACCTGCTCCTTTACATTTAAGGGGTTCTTTAAAAAGGTATTTTTATTCGTTTTTACAGAAGGAATTTCCTGATACGTTTGATAAAATTGTTAAACTGTATGACACGGCCTACGTGAAAAAGGAATATACTAAAAAGCTTAATGAGTTTTTGTTTAGCTTAAAGAAAAAGTATGGAATATATAGTTTGAAAAATGATGTTGTGGTGGATACTGTAACTAATAAGATGGATAATTTTTCTGAGGATAATAGTAAACAACTGGATTTGTTTGGAATAACTTGATTATTTTGTTTTTATTTTTAAAATGACGGTAGTTTAGTTTATTAATCAAAAAGATTAGGAGAAATAAGATGACAGAAGTAGATTTTGAAAAAATAAAAGAAGAAGGAGTTAATAGATTAGCTGAAGTTACTGTCCAATTATTTAAGGAAGCTATTGAGGCAGAGGATTTTGAAGATTTTTTTATTAAAAATAATAACTTGCCAGATAAAAAATTTTCTTTAAAGGACGGTAGAATTGTATCTTATAATGATGCATTTGAATTTGTTGAGGAACCAATAAATAACGAAACTGAGAGAAAAAAAGATAAAATTAATAAAAAATTTTTGATGAGTAAAGATAATAAAGAAAATGCTATCAAAGAATTAGAAAAAGAAAAAAATGGTATAATAGAAGAAATTGATAAAAAAATTACTAATAATTTAGATGATTACGTAACTAATATTATTGATAGTTGTGATGATAATAATGGCAAAATATTAATTTATTATAAAGTATTTTCTACATTGCAAAAACTAAATAATAGTATGAATATAGATAATAGAATCTTTTGTGGTATGGTTGGATGGCTGGAAAAATTTAGTGATAGACTTAGTGATCTACAAAAAAGTAATGAAAATTTTCAGGAGAAATTTAATAATTTAAGGGCTAAAATAGGTAACAAAATTATTGATAATATAAGTGATGACGATATAGTGTATGAGTTAGGATTATTAACAAATTTAAAAACAATTGAGAAGCAACTAAATGACGATTTGAGTAATTTAAAGTCATCTGATAAGATAGAAAGAACTAAAAAAGATCTTAAAGAAATACAAGAACAAGAAAAAGCAATAAGTTCTAAAATAGAAATATTTAGTGAACAATTAAGTTTCTTAAAGAAAAATATGGAAAATTTTACTAAATTGGCAGAGGATGATACAACAGATAAAATTTTAAGTTTTAAAAACCTAGAAAAACAATATAAAGAGGATTCATTGGTTGATAGAAATTTAGTAGGTTTGTATTCTATGGCACAAAAATGGCAAAAAGTTCATGAAAAAATAAAAGATTCAGAAAATATAGACGAAAAATTTAGAAAAAGATTAGGCGATTTTCTTGAAGAGTGGGAAAATAAAAGTATAAATTTACAAAAAGTTCTTACTAATAAATATATAGGTGTACCAGTACTACAAATATGGGGAGAGGATCTAGATCGAGAACCATCAACATTACAAAAAGGAGAAATCGCTGAAAAAGCTAGTTCTGTTACTCCTATTGACGTATTTTTAGGAAAATATAAGCCAAAAACAAAAAAGGAGTTAAAGATACTAAATGAACAATTTAAAAGAGAAGAACAAGAGAGACAAAAGGGATTAGAGGAAGAAAAGATAAAAAAACAAGGACAAGAATTAGAAAAAAAGAAAGAAATAAGAGAAAAAAATGGAATAAGTGTCGATTCTTTTATTAAAAAAACAGAAGAAATGAGCAAACAGAGAAGAGAACGAGCACAAGAATATACACAAGAATATAATAACCTCAGCGTCGAAGAAAAAGAAGAAACAAGGCGTAGAGCCGAAGAAGAATTTAATTATGAAAACACAATAATTGAACAACTTTCTAAAGACATAATAAATAACAAGCAAAAAAAAGAAAATATAAACCGTTTAATAGAAATAACAAACACAATGACGGGAAACGAAAAAGGAGAATTTTTGTCTAATTTAAAAAACAAAGCAATGGAAAATAAGAGTTCGAAAGGAGATAAAGCCATAATAGAAAGTTTTTTTAATAATTATTATAAAGAAGTAAAGAAGAAGCTAAAAGATAAACCGAGAACTAAACAATTACAAGAACGACCACAGAGGCAAAGAACACGCTCTCAAGAATAAAACTAGAGTAACAACTATTTCCATATAGTTGTTATTCTAGTTTTTTTTACCCTACTTCCTCCCCCTATCATATGGATTATCCGCCTTTTTCAAAATCAAACGAACCATAGTATTTTGAAGGTTAAAATCTTTTCTCAACCTATTGATAATAAAACGATTATAGGATGTACTTTCTAACCTGTTGGGACTGTTAGTAAACAGCGCAAAGGTCGGCGGCCGTGTTTTTGCCTGCGTCATATACTTCAAACGCGTCGTTTGCCCCCTAAAAAGAGGAGGTGGGTTCTCACTTTCAATCAGGCGTAGCCACTGGTTAAGTTTAGAAGTCGGTACATGTTTATCCCAATCTGCAAACACACTAAATACCGCTCTCATAAGTTTATCAATATTGGTACCATCTTTTGCTGAGATAGGAATAATGGGGCAACCCTTGAGCTCCGGCGAATTTTCTTCAACTATCTTGATTGCCTTATTCATCAATTTATGTTTGTCTTCCACAAGATCCCATTTATTTAAAACAAATACAACACCTCTACCTTCTTTTACCAGTATAGATGTTATAGCTAAATCCTGCGTATCAAACAAGTTGTTTGCATCTACCATCATAAGAACCACCTGTGCGAATTTTATAGCTCGCATAGATTCTTCTACCGAATATTTTTCCAATTCTTCGGTAATATTTCTTTTTTTTCTTATGCCGGCAGTATCTATCAGTTTTATTTTTCTTCCGTTATATTCCCAGTCTATTGCTATAGAATCTCTGGTAATACCGGCTTCCTCACCGGTTATAACACGGTCTTCATTAAGTAATCTATTTATTAGTGTGGATTTACCGGAATTTGGACGCCCAACAATTGCTAGTTGTAATGGTTTACAATCGTCTTTACTATTACTATTTTCGTTATCACTATTATTCAGCTTACCTTCTAAATCTTCTAATTCTTCTGTTTTTCTACGGTATTCATTATAATATGGTTCAATTGAATCGTAGAGTAAATTAAAGCCATTTTTGTGCTCTGCTGATATGGCTACCGGATTACCGAAACCTAACTTATAGAACTCTTTGTCAAAATTTGTTTCCAGACTAACGGTATCACACTTGTTGACTAATAGTATACAATTTTTGTTAAAATTTCTCAATTTATTGGCAAAATATTGATCTGTAGGCTGAACCCCATCCTTTCCGTCTAGTAAAAAAAGGCAAATATCAGCTATTTTTATAGCTGTTTCCGTCTGTTTAACCATCTCGCTTTCTATTGTATTTTTCTTAGGATCTTCATTCCAACCGGCCGTATCTATAACCTTGAATTCCATATTTCCTAAGATTCCAATAGCCTCTTTTCTATCTCTTGTAACTCCGGCATAGTCGTTGACTATCGCCAGCTCCTTACCAACTAATTTATTGAATAAGGTAGATTTTCCAACATTTGGCCTTCCTACAATAGCTATGGTAAACACTAATTACCTTCTTTAAATATCTCGTCTATTATGCAAAAAGATATTACAATTAACGCAGCATATTGCCCGATTCTCGTCATTTTGTCATAGCTAAAACCAAATATAACCAAATAAAGTATAATTAACAATAAACCTAGAGATAAAACTATAAGCGGCCCTTTTCCCATTATTTCCTCCTAAAATTTAGTAATTTTTTGTAAACTTCACTCTTTTTTAACTTAAAAACATCCGAGAAAAACTCTGCTGAACCTTTTACTGACATATATTTTAAGCTACACTCCAGCATAGCATCTGTATTCTTTAAATCAAGTTTATCTATTTTTTCTGTTTTTTCAATAATGACTACAAATTCACCTTTGATTTTATCTTGATTTTTGTTATAGTATAAAAATATATCTTCGGCATTTTTTGTGGTTATATTCTCAAAAGTTTTTGTCAGTTCCTTAGCTACACAAACAATTCTGTTTTTATCAATATTTTTGATAACTTCCAGAAGACCTAGCAACCTATTAGGCGATTCATATAGGATAACCGCTTCTTCTCTAGACATAAGGTTAATTAATTGTTTCTCCCTTAGGTTTTTATTGGTTGATAAAAACCCATAAAATAAGAATTTGTCAGTACTTATGGCAGAAGCTGAAATTGCTGTTATACAGGCGCTGCAACCAGGTATTGGTATTATTTTTATGTTATTTTTTTGACATTCTGTTAATAGTTTATATCCTGGATCTGATATGGTTGGGGTTCCGGCGTCACTGATTAAAGCAACGCTTTTATTTTCCTTTGCTATTAGATTGATTATCAAATCTCTCTGTTCTTTGTTGCTGTGGTCGTTATAAACACTCAACTTATTGTGTTCTATGGCATAGATATTCAGTAGATTTCCGCTAACTCTGGTATCTTCACAAAATATGCGATCACAACTTTTTAAAATCTCTATAGCTCTAAAAGTTATGTCCTTTAGATTACCTATGGGAGTTGCAATAATATATAGAGCATTTTCTAGTTTTGTTTTTTCTATTTTTTTTATCAACTCTTGCATATTTTGCTTCTTATACTATTATATGTCATATGATGATGATAAAATTTTGCTTGAAAAAAACAACTTGGGTTATGGTTGAAAAGTTGTTATGATTTATATCAACAAAAATAATGCTAACTTTGCTTTTGAAATTAAAAATTTTCTTCATTTTTAGTATTTTTTTGTTAAAAAAGTAGATAGTAGACTGTAGAGTTATCTGAAGTGAAAGTATCAATGTTTTTTAACAGTAATTCAAAACAAAATCTTGGTAGAAAATGGTTTTGAATAAACGTATTTGTTTTTAAAAAGTTAAGAAAATAAGAAATTAGGGGAAAAAAGGTTTATTAGAGTCAATAATGCATATATAATATCATTAAAACCAATAACAGAGTTACAACAAATAAATTTATTCAACTAATACTATTGCAACATAC
>CAPZCD010000020.1 GCA_948744995.1 uncultured Rickettsiales bacterium
AGTCGTTTTGCCTGCTCCAGTAGAGCCAACAAAAGCTATTTTTTGCCCATTGTCGACAGTGAAGCTTATATTTTTTAAAACATTCTCATTATCTTCATAGCCAAAGTAAACATTTTCAAATTTAACATTCCCTTGAAAACTACTGATTTTATCATCTTTAACTATCTTTCCATTAGTTATCGTAATTTCTCCATTATCAAGTTCTGCATCCATATTTAGTACAATTGATAATCTACCAATAGCAGCTATAGCTTTTAGCATGGTAGGAAATTGTTCCGAAAGTTCGCTAACAAAGTTTACAAAAGTTTTTGTGTATCTTAGTAAAGCGAGAATAACACCTAACGACATTTTGCCATTTATAGCTAACATAGATCCAAAAATTAGAACTAATATATAGCCAATATTACCCAAACTAACCATAGACGGCATAAGTATGCCGGAGTAAGTGTTAGCACTGCTGGAAATATTATATAGATTTTCATTATAACTGTCAAAATCAGTAAGAGTCTGTTTTTCTCGGCAAAATACCTTTATTACCAGCTGCCCGTTTACCATTTCCTCAATAAAACCATTAATGGCGCCAATACTTTTTTGCTGTTCGCTGAATAACTTCTTACTAGTCATGCTGATAATTCTAGTTAGTATAACCATTATTGATAATAGACATACCATCAGTATAGTCAGTTTAAAATTATAGTAAAACATAACAGTAATGACCCCGACTATGTTGATGGAACTACAAAACATGCTTGATAAACATTCACTCAATATAAATCTAAAAGTATCTATATCATTGGTATACAAACTCATTATATCACCTTTTGTCTTCTTATCAAAAAACGATAAGGGTAGCCGCATCATTTTGTCAAATAATTCATTTCTCATTTTTTCCACTAATCTGGATTCTATAACAACAAATATGACGGAATAGGTGTAAACAGTAATAGCACCAGCTATACACATTAGAAAAAACTTAAAAATTATAATTTTAAAATCTCCATATAAATCGGCATTGCTAGCCATTGGTACTATATAATCATCTATTATAGTCTTTACAAAAACTGTTGAAATTACCCTTATGAAAGACGAAATAATCATACATAATATCCCAATTACAAGAATAAATTTGTAACTGAGTACATAATCTATCATATCTGATAGATAATTAAGATTTGTTTTTTTATTTTCCTTAGACATTTTTAACCTATATTGTTTGATTGTAATTCGTAAATTTCTTTATAAATATCGTTCTCAAGAAGTTCTTGATGTGTCCCAATTCCGCTTATTTTACCATCATCTAATACAATTATTCTATCAGCTCCAGCCAATGATGAAATTTTTTGTGCTATTATTATTTTTGTAGTATTTGGTAAATCTCTAGAAAGGGATTTTTTAATATTTCCTTCAGTAATAGTATCAACTGCACTAAGTGAATCATCAAAAATTAGTATTTTGGGACTTCTCAATATAGCTCTAGCTATACACAGACGCTGTCTCTGCCCGCCAGAAACATTAACACCAGATTGCCCAATTATCGTATCATATTTATTCTGAAAAGACATTATAAAATCATGAGCTCCGGCTATTTTACAAGCGCGTATCATATCATCTTCGGCAGCAAATTCATTACCCCATAGAAGATTTGATTTTATCGTACCGGAAAATAACAAGCTATTTTGTGGAACATAATTCACGTTCTTCCTAAGAACATCTAGTTTATAATCTTTAACATCATTATTACCAATTATTATTTGGCCTTCACTAACATCATAAAAGCGAATTAATAGTTTAGCAAGGCTACTCTTACCACTGCCAGTTCCACCTATTATACCAATAGTTTCTCCGCTTTTTATTTTAAAATTTATATTTTCCAAAATATTGTCGGAGTTGTTATAGCTAAAGCATACATTTTTAAATTCTATAGAACCATCGGAAAAATCCTCATCTGCTAACTTACCATCTACTATATCTATTTTTTCGCTAAGTACTTCAGCTATCCTATCTAAAGAAGCACGTGATCTTATAATCATCATAAAAATAGCTGATACCATCATCAATGATCCAACTACCTGCACGGAGTACGTTATAAAACTAGATAATTCGCCAACGCTTAATTTACCATCAACTACCATAAAACCACCAAACCATAGTATAAATATCGTGCAAATATCCATTATCATTCTTAGTACCGGCATATTTAGTGACATTAATTTCTCAATTGAAATTTGATTATCTCTAGTTTTAGCAACACTGATAGCAAATTTCTTATTTGCATATTCTTCATTCACAAAGGACTTTATTGTTCTAATATTTGCTAGATTTTCCTGAGTTTCTGAATTCAATTCGTCATAGCATTTTGTCAAAACCATAAATCTTGGATGAGCTACTCTTAAAATTAGATATCTAGCTAGTAGAAGAGATGGTATAGCAAATAGAAATACCACCGATAACTTTGGCTTTGTGACTAAAGACATAATCAAAGCTCCCAATAACATTAAAGGAGCTCTAATAAACCCTCTAATTGAACCTAAAAAGGCGTTCTTTACATTTATAATGTCTGTAGTCATTCTGGTTACTAAAGATGAAGTTGAATATTTATCAATATTTGTTTGTGAAAAATTTTCGGCTATAGAAAATATCTCTCGTCTGAGGTTTTTCTCAAAACCGGAACTTGCTATAGATGCAAACTTCGCTGCAAACAACTCACAAACTAGAGCAAATACAACCAACAGAAACATTACTGCGCCTAGTTTTATCACATATCCGGTTCCAAAGCCAGAAGTAACTCCATTATCAATAACTTTTGCCATAAGATACGGTAAGAGTATTTCAGCAAAAACGCCGCATGTCACCAGTAATGGTGTTATAATTGCGTGCGTCTTATATTCTCCAACGCAGGTAAGAATTTTTTTTATACCACTAGACATGTGAGTATTATCATAATTATAACAATAATAATTTAATTTATTAATATAATATGTAAAGTTTTTTACTTATTAGCATTTTTATTAACATTTTGCTTTTCCTCTTCCCATTGTATCTGTCTCTTTTCTCTTTCCTTAAGTTTTTCCTCAAATTTAGCTTTATTATAGAACTTTATCAACTCAAGCATTATAGGAACCCAAACACTTGGTTCATCACTTTTAGCTAATTCCTTAGCCTTATCCATAATATTATAGTGTAGATCATTACTAGACAGTATATTTTGCTCCCCCTCATCTAAAAAATCAAAATCTATAGAAGATATAACCATACTGGTTCCATGTCTCAACATAAAATTACCCTTATCATCCCGCATTACCGACAACACTCTAGATTCTTCTTCGGTTATATCAAATATCTTTCTCTGGTATATGGTAGCTTTTACATTTGGCAACAATATTTGGGTCGGAAATATTTTTCTTACGGATAACTTTATAGAGCTAGTTTTATAGCTGTCAGCACCACTGGTAGTCATAACTACTATAACATTTTTACTATATAGTTTCTTCAAAAATTTTGTTATCTGACTACCAAAATATTCGTTATCGAATAAGAGCCAACCTTCATCTATAGCTAGTATAGCTGGTTCTCCATCAGCCTTCGAAACTATACTATGGATAATATAATCAAATATTGCAATTTTTAGCTCTTCATTATTAATAATTGTATTAAGATTGATACCAACTATATTTGTCTTAAACAAATCAGTAGTTCTATCTGTGTTGAATATAAAACCATAGTGTTTATCGGATACCCATTTATTTAAACTACTACATACATTCTCAAGCTTCTCCTTTTTTGCTATTTCTAAAACATCACCAATTTTTTTTATTTCATCATAATCAACAGCTATAATTTCCTTCAGCTTATCTAGCTCTTGTTCCATTTTCGTATTACTCTCGTCCATTTGAATTAGGCCATCGTCTCTTATTTTTATAATATAGGAAAGCCAATTTAACGTAAATTCAAGATTATCTTTATTGTGTTCCAGTAGAAATGGGTTTATACAGAGTTTGTCTTCTCTATCGTTTTTGGTTATCGTATAGTAAAATCCACCAAGGCTATTTATAAAAATTTTTGATCTGTCAGTATTATCAATATAAAATAATCTCTTAGCTTGTTTCATAGCCGAAACTATGAACATATTCATATATCTTGTCTTTTTTAAACCTTTAGGGCCAACAAATACTGTGTTTCCATTATCTTCAACATGAAAAGAGAAAAAATATGGTGTATTCAAAGTACTACGGAGAACTATCATGGAATCTCCCCAACGATTTCCGGTAAGTTTACCGGTTGGAAAATTAAATAGCGATGTATAGGCACAGACATTGGTAACAGGTATCGTGTGTATCCTTTTTATAAAATTAAAGTTGGAAGGCAATTGACTCCAAAATAAAGTCGGCATAAACATTTCTTCTCTAACTGCAACCAAACCTAATTTACCGATCGTTGCGAAAAATGTATCTATTTTACTATTCAAGTCCTCCTTACTATGAGATCTGATTTGTATCAAAATTTGGCTGCAACAAATTCTAACATCTTCTCCCTTCTCCTTCGGTAACATGGAACCAATTTCTGATATTTCCGCCATGTCCCGTTCCTCATTAATTGAAATAACTTCAAAATATTCCATCATCTGATCGTTTATTGGTTTTGGGTCAACAAAACTGACAATTTGGGTTATGACCATCTCTTGATCCAGTTGAATAATTTTATCTAATTGTGAAAGTAGTAGCGTACTTCCATATTTTAACGATATTATGGCAGCATATTCGGATATATCTTTATCATATATCTGTATGGTACTTTTTCCAAATGCGATTTTTTTTCTCAATAGAGATTCTGATAATTCATTAACCGGTAGCTTTATATTGTCTCTATCACCATTGATAATATTTGAAAAAAATTTCAAATGCTCCGAATAGTACAATTCTCCAATTTTTTTGATGCCAAGTAGTCTAACACCGTAGGCACTCAAATCCTCCATCATTGAATCAACAACTTTTGTTAGTATTTTATTCATTTCGGAAAATTCCTTGAGTCTGGATTTTTTAAGGAGGGAAAAACTTATAGCCTTTATAATTTCTACAGATTTAGAAACCGTATTATCTGGCGGAGAAATTACCACTGTAATATAGATCTCATTAGCAAATTGCTTATCCCAGTTGTAATGGCTATTCCATTTATCAATAATCATTTTGGAAGTATAATCTTTATATTCCTGGTTTTTAGGTATTACATCTACCGGTTTTCTGACTGTTTGAAACCAAAAACTAAGATTATCATTGGTTGAATGTTTAACAAAAGACTTATTCAAAACCTCTCTGAGAAGATAAAAATTCGCTTCCCCTTTATTAGAAACAAAGGAAGGTATCTTTATAACCTGTAGAAGCTCATTATTCTGCATTATAATTGTCCTTTCGTTATAGTAGCAGGAATATGGTATTAGATCCGAACTAACGCTATTTTTTCCATCATAGCCATAGTTTTTTGTATCCAAATCATTCAAAATACTTTTCTCTATTTTTTCCATCTTTTGAAGTAATCCTTTAAATTTTTAATAAAATAGATTGATTTTATTAATAAAATTTTATACCATCCATTCTGGATGAAACTATAAAGATTATTTTATAACAATCAATGTTATTTGACTATGGAAAAATTAGATAAATTCCTACTGGACGAAAAAATATTAATTTTTGATTCGCTAGATAAACTGTCGAAAGTTGCTAGTGATATAGTAGTCCAAAAAAATAACAAAATTCTGGCGATAAATAATGAAAAACATCTATTGGACGAACAAATAAGGAATTTAAAAGAAGTAAAAATAATTAAAAAATTACCAAATGTTGGTGAATTAATTTTTGCACGAAAAAACAATAAATTATCCAAAAAATTACTTAAAAAAGAACTAAAAATTAAAAAATTGAAAAGTGACATAATAAAAATAAAAGAAGAGTCCGAAAGTAAGGATTTTATAGACGCCAGAGAAATGACTGCTTTTAAGGTTATAGCTAAAGAACTTGAAGAAAAAGAAACTATGGTAAGAAATAATAGCTTAACTATAGAAAGGCTTGATAAGGAAAAACAATCACTACTGCAGGAATTGGAAACCAGTAAGAATAATGAAAATGTATTGGAGAAAAAACTATTAAATCTGGAACATAGAAATCAGGAATTGGAAGAAATTAATAGTTACCAACTAACTACCATAAGAACGTTGACAAATGAGTTAAAAACTAAAAATGAAAAAATTATGGAGTTGAAGGAATATTTTCTAAAAATACTTGATAGTTATAATGATATTTTACAAAAGGTGAACTAATGAAACAAATAGAACTTAGTATAGGTACAAACACGGCCTTTGTTGATTATAATGATGAAAGTGAGAAGGAAAATTTGATTTCTGCATCAAAAGAGTTGAATAAAGAGTACAATAAGTTGGTAATAAGTCTTGGTAGAATTGATGAAACTATATTGTTAGTTTTTCTATTGATAAAAACGGAATTAAAATTGAATAAAATTAGTGGCAAAAATTCAGATGAAGTACTGGATAATATCTTGCGATCTATCAGTAAGTGGGTTAGAACCGATAATGAAAAAATAAAAGAATTCCTGGTTTTGATAAATATTATTAGAAAAATAAAACTGGATAGTAAACCTATCCAAGATAATTCTGAAGAGGATGAATTTGTGGAGAAAATAAATAGTTTCATAATGGACGTTAGAGGAAAAATTGAAGCTATTGAAAAAAACATTGTTTTATCCTAGCATAAGTTAGCGCTGTTTTACAGGACAGGTTTTGTACGAATCCCAGGGACGCTTTTTATTTTTCGGGGATCGCCTCTGTCATAACACTTCGTTGGTATGGTATAGTGGTTCCCACCTATAGTACAAGGTCTTAGTGACGTCTTTCCATCCTGTTTTATGGCGCGTTTTGAGAATTAATATATTTTTTTGAATATTTATTAGGAAATATTTTATTAAGTTAGGAATAATACCTAAAAATTGCTAAGGTGTCTGGCCATAGCCTAATCCTGAACTTTGTCCCGTAAATTGTCGAGTAGTATCCTTATCACAACCAGTTAGTTTTTCCTGTTCTACCCTGAGACGAGCAAATTTTTCATGTAAATCCGCATTAGGTGGGGTAGCTGCCTCTACAATTTTTTTCCATGATTCTGGAAGACACGATTCTAATTCTCGAACCTGTCCCAACCTACTATCAATCTTTTTTATGAAATCACCTAATTCTTCTTGTGATTTTTTTTGTCCTTCATTTTTAAGAAATTCCATCAATTCTTTTTCTTTTTTCCCAGCTGTTTCTACAAATTTTCCAATCAACTCATTATTATTAGCTCTAAGTAAAAATAATATTCCAGTTACTATTAAAAGTGGTGGAAAAGCTGCACTAATAGCCGTAGCAGCAATAAATGCTGCACTTTTCCCCATTTCAACACCATTTTTTGGACTTATTTCATTATTATATTCTCCAACTTCTTGTTGCGATTCTCCCGCCCAAATTTTAACTACTTCAAGATTTAGTTCATTATCTTTGCTGGTTACGTACGCCTTATCCCACTTAGCTAAGTCTTCCGAATATTCGGGCCACATTTCCATTATTAGATCCCTATTGCAGACGTAATCTGCGGTTGCAAGGTCTAATGAATTTTCCTGACCTGTTATCTGGTCGAAATCATTAAAAATTCTAGGTAAAGAACTACTATATTCGTCTAAAAAATTATCTGCCGTATAGCCATTGCCAAAATCAATATTTCTTATTTCTTCGTAATCTTTACTCGATCTCAAATCCTGAATGAATAAACCTAATTCATTCTGATTGCCTCCTCTAGAAACAATATCTCTAAGTCTTTCGAAATTTTCTCTAACAAATTCTCTGTTGTTACTCAATGAAATAATATGATAAAATATGGAAAAAACATCAAGACTATTTTTATCTTCTTTACCTAATATTTTTTTTATAAAATCAATTCTTATTTCTTTCAAATCTTTAGGTTTATTTTCTTCCTTATTTTTTTCTTCTACCATAAGACAACTAGTAATTGCTTACTGGAATTATAAAAATTTCCTTTAAGAAAACAAGATAAATATTCAGTATTATAACATTAAACTTTATTATTATTTAATACTTATACTAAGTACGCATATTTAATTAATTAAGATACTACAACTATCCATTCCATTGATCTTTTAAACAGAAATTATATAGTTAAATGTATACTTAGCTTATTTTTCTAAAAAAATGAATAAAAAAATGACTTTATTAATTGTTTTCGGAATATTGTTAGCAATAATTAGCATACAAAAAAAGATATACGATATTAATGAATACGCAATATTCAATAAAAATATTAATTACAAATATCTAACAAAAAAAATAAATAAATTTTTAGAAAATAAGACGCCAAAACATTTCGACAATGAACCTAAAGTCACAATAGTAACA
Organism: uncultured Rickettsiales bacterium; assembly: GCA_948744995.1. Taxonomy (GTDB): domain Bacteria; phylum Pseudomonadota; class Alphaproteobacteria; order Rickettsiales; family UBA1997; genus CALXRO01. The sequence goes on from CAPZCD010000020.1 coordinate 8,450, forward strand.
GTAGTCCGTAACATAATTAGCCAAGGCAGAAAAGAAATGTTAATAAGGAATTTTGAATCGGTTCATAGACAAGATTATAAGAACATAGAGCATCTAATAATAGATGGAGCATCCAATGATGGAACTGTAGAATTGTTAGAGGAATACAAACAAAAAGGTTGGATTAGGTACATTTCAGAACCAGATGATGGAATATATGATGCTATGAATAAAGGTATAGATTTGGCTACCGGTAAATACATAAATTTTCTTAATTCCGACGATTATTTTATAGATGACTATGCCATATTGGCCTCAATTTCAGCTATGGAGGAAAATAAGGCAGATTTTTCTTTTGCAGCAAATTTAACCGAGAAAAAATTTTTCAAAAATACTATAAATACTATAAATGAAAAAGCGGTGATTAGTGGTTTGCTACTAAACCACCAAACTTTATTTACAACTAAAGAATCTTTAGTTAATTTAGGCAAATTTAATAAAAAAATTATAGTGTCAGCTGATTTAGACTTTATTTTGAAATTGTTTATTAATGGATATATATTTGTGAATATTTCACCTAGAACCGTCGTCTCTTACAATGGTAATGGATTTTCATTTAAAAATCAAAAAATTTGCAGAGAAGAGATGATTAATTTTTTCAAAAGAGCCTATGAGAATACTACTAGTCTAACTCAAGAACAAATCCATGAATTAGCTGTATGTCATAAATTAGACGGGGATGTACTATCAAAATTAGTTGATTTTTATGGAGATAAAAATCCACTATTAGTTAATAAAATTAAGGATATATTCAATTATAGACCACTATATGGTTATGGTCTATTTGGTTTAATACCAATAATCACAAACTACGTCAAGGGTGTTAGCAGCAACTACAAAATACAAACAAGATTATTTAATTTTTTACCAATAATGGGCAGATATTCCAATAACGAATGTAAAGACTTTGATATAATTAATATAAATAAAATAAAGCTATTTGATATAATTCCAATTATTTCCAGTAAAAATGTCATTATTGCAGATTATGATAGTGAAATTCGCCCACAGCATAGAGAGGTAAAATTATTTAACAAAATTCTTTTATATACGTCATATGAATCGTTTACCTTTGAGAAAAATGGATTAACATATATTAAAGAAACTAAGTTATTTGATCTATTTCCTTTTAAACAAACCAAAGTAGTTTGTTTAGATGAAACAAACAAATGTAAGGAAACCATTAAATATTATTGATTAAAGCAATGAAATATCAGAAAAATGACAACATCCATAAATTTTCCAATTTATATTTATGAATTGTGCTTTTTTGTACTCTGTCTACTTCAACCCTTTCAAACTATACAAGTTATTATTATATATACAAACTATATCATTTCCACTTCGCAGCGTAAAATTGCTAGCCAATTGTTCCACAACTATATAATTTTCCACAATCCTATAATTTACCATAGCCTCATAACCATCTGAATCCACTGCATATATTGCTGGCATCTCATAGCTGTTTTTATTAGGAAATTCTATATAGGTAAATTCACCGTCATCAAAAACTTTCGATGGAGCTATGTTATCACTGCCACTATATTCATAATCAAAATTATAGGCATCCAAATTTCTTAGATCTGGTAAATCACTTCTTTTTGAATTTACATCAAGCACCACGATATTTTTATCCCCAGATTCCGGATACATAAATTTTATATAGAATAAAACATCATCTTCCGTAACAGATGCAGCTTCTACAGCATCAAGTTCAAAATGATAGGTCCTTTTATTTGTCATAATTGTCATATTGGTATTAGCAAAATTTAATACCGGCTTCAAAAATAATTTATTATCCATAACCGTCGTTTGCCACGCCGATGTGTCACCCATAGAAATTGTTTGTACTGCTTCCCCTTCTTCAAATTCTATATAAGATTGTGACAGATAATGTCCCACATATCTATAAACTTCATTTGGATTATACACATAGGCTCTAAATCTCTTTTCAGAACCTATAATTCTTGGTAACTGCACTGCAAAAGAATTAATGGCTAAACCTAATACTAAAAATAACGTAAAAATATTTTTCATTTTATATCAAAAGTTCTATAGTTTGTAACAACCAAAACAGGCTTTGTAAAATCTTTCTTAAGATTATTGTACTTTATAGCTTCATATTTAAAATCCAATAAAATTTTTTGTTTAGCTATAGTCCTTTCACCATTATTAATGGTATGGATTTCATATTCAAGCTCCGCTTCTGTAGGAATTTTACTTGTAAAAATATAGCTACTCAAGGAAGTCAATATTTTGTTTTTTTTACCATCGCTACTACTTTTTTCCTTAAATTTGAAAGTCTTTATGTAAACACTTTGAATCACATTTTTATTGAACATATTAGCAGAAATTTGATTAAAATCATTTCTAAACTTTGCCAAAACCTCATTAGTAGAATAATTTTTTATCTTTAAAAGTTTTTCATTTAAATCTTCTATATTTCCACTTTTGTAATTATGGTTAAATAGCTCTTGCACATACCTTATCAAAAGCAACCTTAAAATAGCTTCATTAGAATTATAATTCATATTACTTGGTTTTACGGCCTCTATTGTTGTGTAGTAATTTGCCGAGTCTTTTTGAGTTACCATAACTGGAAATTCTTCCGTTAAGGGCAATATATTATCAATAGTAAGGTATAATAAAACAATTATTATAAAGCTCATAACTGATAGCACTACAAAAAATGTCCTTTCGGATGTAGCACTTAGATATTTTAAGCAATACCAATCCATTGCGTCATTGAAGTAGTTACCCTCTTCGTAGACTGCTTTCACTACCTCTGAATATTTTGTTTTTTCCTCTTTTTCTGACATTTTAGCTGAATATAGATAAATATACCGTCCTATACTAGTATACTAAATTGTTTTTGGCAAGAGTAGTTTTAACAGGAGAATTATTATTGCCACCTAAAAAGTTTACTTTTAAATCTTTATACACAAAAAAATGCACAATCATCTATAAATTACAACATAAATTTCAATAATATTGCTATGAGCTTATAAATAATAAATAAATTATATTGATATGCTACTTATAAAGGTTTAAGAATAAATTATTTGAGTTGTAATTTCAAATTAGTTCATCGCTACTGTACCAACAATAACCCCACCAAACTAATATTCCGGCAACACAACATCCAGCACAGCCACAGTTCCCAACTTTGTTTTTACCACAACTCTACCGAATCTATCAATAACACCACTAATCCCTGAATTTGCAACCCTAACAACAGGCATATCATTCTCCAAAGCCCTAAATTTTAACACCTCGAAATGTTGATAGGAGCCACTGCTCTTACCAAACCAAGCATCATTCGTAACATTAACAATAACATTTGCCTTTTTACTAATCATATTGGTAAAAATAGATTCATAGCATATAATTGGTGCTATACTATCTAAATTTTCATCTAGATGGACTATTTTTTGTTTTACATCGGATTTAGAAATATCCATGCTACCGGCAATTGAATTCACAAAACTTGGCAAAATTTTCCTAAATGGTAGATATTCCCCAAAAGGTACAAGATGGTTCTTGTCATAATAGTCAACTATTTTATTATCCTTAATAAATATAATAGAATTATATATTTTTTTATTATCTTTATCTACTCTAATAGCTCCACTAATTAACACTTTATCCTCAGGGAAATTCATATCAAACTCCTTTATATTTAACTCATCTTTATTAATAAAAATACCATAAGGAACAGCCGTTTCCGGCCATATTACATAGCTAATATCGTCAGAATTCTCCAAACTTAAATCTAGTAGTTTTTTCAGTATCTCTTTCCGTCTATTTCCACTATTTTTTATTTCTTGCTGTATATTTGGTTGTACCAGACGTATTTTAAATTCTGATACTTTACCATCATCTACTTTCGATAACCTAACATAACCGAACAGAGCAGCAGTTACAATTACAGTCAAATAAATCGCTGCATACGAGCTATAGGAGCTATCCTTCAAAACCCAGTAGGAGCTATAAATTAAAACAACGAAAAAGCCGAATATATAGCTACCGAATATGGAAACTGTCTGTATCGCTAATGGTGAAAAACCAAGACTATAACTAATTATATTCCAAGGAAAACCACTGAATATAATCCCCCTCAAATATTCAAAAATAGTCCAAAAAACTGAAAATAAGACCGATACTACAAACCTATTCTCAATATAGTTAGTCACGTACTTCATACAAACTGCTGTAGCTCCGGTATATAAAGCCAGATAACTGGGTATTATAGTTATAGCAAAAGGAATTAGCCAAGCATGTAATTTTGCCTCTACAAGTAGAGAGCTACAGTACCAATAGCAATTTCCAATAAAGTATCCGAAACCAAACATCCAACCTACTAAAAACGATTTTCTGCAATTACCAGACATTACTATTACTTCCAGTAGGTAATTAAAGCTGAAAAAAAATACAAAAAAAAGATAAGTTGGTGCGAATGCCAATGAGGAGATAAGCCCAACAAAAAACAAATAAAGATAGCTCCTAGAGCTATCTTTATCGAATATAAACATTATTTTTATCTCTTTGAAACTACTCTTCTTCTCGTCAACTGCTGCTTACGATTTCTTATTTGCGCTGTTGCGGCTCTTCTTCTTTGTGTGCTCCTTTTTTCAGATTTTAAAATAATGGTAACCACTATTATAAGAGCGGCGAATAAAGCAAATAGAATGTACGCTTCTTTTGTATATTCTATCCGCACAAGCTTAAACACTTCATATATAAACAGTGTTGATAATATAAAATTAAACAGCTGACCATAAAAATACACCCTGGCATATTTTTTTTGCAATAAATGCCTATGTTCTTGCTCTTTCTTTACAAGACTAATCAAATCATCCCCTATACCAAGCTCTTCATACTTAACTAATATTTCTGGCGGCGGTAATATTGAATCTTTTCTATTTTCATTACTTAAATTGTTATTTATCATTTGTTTCCATCTCCTTGATTTTATTTCTAACATTTACACTGATTAGGTTGCCAATAATTTTCCAATCATTGACAAATACATCATCCGGATAATGTTTTATATCGTTGTTCTCCTTGTAAAAAAATGGAATTATGGTAATAAAACCATTTAAAAATCTTTTGAACATTTTTAGTTTTTTATTTTTATAAAGAAATAATATAACATATTAGAAAAAATTTCAACTTTTATCTTACTGTTGAGATTTTCTTTTTTTGTCTGTATTTTGTTGTTAACTATAGCTGATAAGTTAGACTGATTCAAGATGCTACTGGTAAATAAGATTAACAAATACTCTCTCGATGTAAACATATAGGGTATTTAGTTTAATCTAAAACAAATTTTATGTTTAGACATGATTGTTATATACAATTTATAGTAATGACTACAAATTTATTTTTTCACTTCAACTCAGAGAATATGGGCTATTATTGGAATTAATTTAATAAAATTAAATAAATTTCTATATTTAACAGCAATATATATAATCAGTATTTATAGTTTTTGGCTAATTTTTAAAAAATACCAAAAAGAAAAACTAACATTAAACATCCCCCTTGAAAAAGATTATTTTTCCCCTAAACTTAATACATTACATTAAAAATGTTTAACTTAAAGCACACATTACTTACTATAATGGATAGAAAATACAGTTGCGATGTCTCCATAATTGTTCCCATGTATAATGAGTCTGACGTTATAGACAGCTTTTTTATTGAGATTAAAAAAATAATGGATAGTTTAAATAATTATTCCTATGAAATAATTTGTGTAGATGACGGAAGTAATGATGATACGCTCAGTATTTTAAAAAAATATTCATCGGCAGATAGTCGAATAAAAATAATTTCTTTTTCTAGAAATTTTCACAAAGAAGCAGCAATAACTGCCGGTTTTAACAACTGCAGCGGCAAATGTTCTATATTAATAGATGCTGATTTACAACACCCCGTAGATTTAATACCACAGTTCTTAGATGAATATGAAAAAGGAAATGATATTGTTTTTGGCATCAAGAATAACAGAAGTTGTGATAATTTTTTTAAAAGATTTACAGCTGGTATTTTTTATAAAATATATAATAAATTACTCAACAAGAATATGCCAAAAAATGCATCCGACTTCATTTTATTGGATAGAAAAGTAATAGATACATTTAATACCTATAAAGAAAAAAACAGGTTCACAAGGGGTTTAATCTACAGTCTGGGTTTTAAAACTAGCAGAATTGAATATTCAATTAACCAGAGAGCCCAAGGCAAAACTAAATGGAATTACTGGAAACTTTGGAATTTTGCACTTGACGGAATAACATCTTTTTCAACTCTATCAATAAGAATATGGACTTATGTAGGTTGTATTTTAGAAATCATATCAATCGCATATATGTTTTATTCATTAACAGCAGACGCATTTTCAATAATAAATTTTGTTATTCTATTTTTGTTTGGACTACAATTTATTGCCATTGGAATGATTGGTGAATATATAGGAAGAATATTTATTGAAACGAAAAATAGACCGCTATACATAATTAAAGAAAAGGTAAATTTATGAGAAAATTTAAAGAATTTTTGTATGAAAATTTAGATATAATTATATCAATATTTATTGCAGTTGTATTGTATCTTTTGGTTTTTAGCTTACCATCATTAGACCCATCAAATTATAAATGGTTAATATCCGGTGGCGATCTAACTCAAAACTATTTGGGTGGAGTTTTATATAGAAACAGTAAATGGACTTGGCCTATATTTATTCAAAAAGAAATAGGCTACCCATATGGTGTATCCGTGTTAGGTACTGATTCTTTGCCAATTATGGCAATAATATTTAAAGTATTTACCAAATGTTTTGGTTTATCACCATGGTACCAGTTCTTTGGAATATGGACGTTAATTTGCTTTATTTTACAAGCATTCTTTTCAATCAAGATTTTCAGAAAGATATTTACCAATGACAAAGTAACCAATGTAATTTGCTCTGTATTTTTCATAATATCACCTATAATGTTAAACCGAACTTTCTCACATGTAACGTTATGTGGACATTGGATAATATTAGCCTCAATATTACTGTATATGAATGATAGATTAGACAAGTTAGAATGGCTATATATAGCGTTGCTAGCAAATACATCATTATTAGTACACCCTTATTTTGCATTTATGATTTTCCCAATAATTTCAGCTTTATTATATAGGAAGATTTTTGTAGAAAAGGAGTTAACCATAAAAGAAGTTATACCTTATGCCTTAATAATCCTATTTTCTGCTATTTTTACAATGTATTTACTGGGCATATTTGAGGTATCAAATCCAAATGCTGGTGGTTGGAAATCTTTTTCAATGAATTTAAATGCTCCAATTAATCCTATGGGGAGCAGATCACTCTTTTTAAATGGACTTTCATCTATGGACGGACAATATGAAGGCTATAACTATCTCGGTTTTGGACTTATAATACTTTTAGCATTTGCAATAAAAATTATATTTTTAGATAAAAAAATACAAATAGAATATAACGAAATAACAATAGCAGCTCTATTTCTTACTCTATTTTCATTATCAAGTAATATATATCTGGGAAGATCACTAATATTCAGCTACAACTCGATAATTCTCAGAGGTTTAGGAGGAATATTCAGAGCAGGAGGGCGAACTTTCTGGCCTGTATGGTACCTGCTAGCGTGTCTGGCAATAAAAGTGATTAAAGAAAACTATAAAAATTATAAATTAATAATAAAAATTCTTTGCATTATACAGATTATAGATTTATCACCAATATTAATTGATAAACACAAAGGTATTAATTTAGCCTTAAAAAAACAAGATGAATATGAGAATATTTTAAAATCTGATGAATGGAATGAGATTTTTAAAAGAAATAATAATGTTTTTCTAACAGAAGATTTTGATAGTTACTACTATTTCTGGGAGAAAGTAATAACAAATAACATCACTGTAAATGGTGGTTATTTTGCTAGAAGTACATCCAGAATAGGAAAAAATATGGAATCCGTTATTTTCCAATTACTGAGCGGCGTATTACCGGATAAGAAAAATACCGTATATATCATCAGTAACAACCTTTTTGAAAAAATAAAGAACAGAAAAAATGAGAAATTAGTTAGTTATATAAAAGAGTTGGATGGTTTTAAATATATAGAAAGTAATGAAATTTTAATTAACGAAGGACGACGCGTTCAAACGAACAAAAAGTTAGTTTTTAAGAACTCAGTAAAAGGTATAGAATTTAGTGGTTTTTCAAACGAGGGCGAAGAAAAAGAGTTTTGGTCGTTACATCATAAAGTAGGTTTAATTTTTAAGCTTGACAAATTACCAAAAGAAGATTTCAGGATTAAGTTTGAAATTAACCCTTTCATAAATAAAAAAAATAAACGCGTGAGAGCAAATGTTTATATCAACGGTAAAAAATTAGCCAAATGGGTTTTTATTAAGGGTAGTAAATATCCTATAACGGAAGTCAAGATACCAAAAAATTTGGTAAAAGATGATGGAGAAATTAAAGTTGAATTCCATTTAGTAGGAACTAATAGCCTTAAACGATTAGGTCTTGGTAATGATCCGAGGAGAAAAGGTATAGGTATAATCTCTATGGAAATAGAATATTAGATTTTTCTTATTATTTTATTAATTGATATATTAGTAAGTCAGTACGCTTACCTGTTTTTTGATTGTATCAAACTGTGCTATAGCTACTGCAGTAAATAAAATAAATTTTCCTGATATATCTCTAATATATTATTTTAGATTTATTTATTCACAAATTATGTAGAAATTAAGTTTTTATTGATAATCGTTTTTGTCTTTTACTTATCCTATTTTAGTTCAACGCTTTGTTGGTAATTTTATGCAGTATTAATCTTTAATGCTTATTTTTATATAGATAAATAATAATATATAGCGAAAATATCTCTTAATTAAGAAACAAATATACGTCTCAAATATTAAGCTCACTCTTATTTTTTCATTTAAGAATACGTCAAAATGCGTATAAATACTTATCTTAAATATTAAAGTATAATAACTTTTATTAAAATTGTTAGTATTTGTTATTAAACAAGTGTGATTTTGTATCAAAAATATGTTTTTATTGCTTTTCAATATATTTTAAACTTAAAGAGTTGGATTAAGGTATAATCAACTATTATTTTCTATAACAAATTGTGCTATACCTTTGTCTAATTTCTTTCAAATTTTCTTTATATATTTTTTTAACATCTTTTTTGCTATTTCATTATGATATACCTTTAAGATAAGACTCTAGTTTTAGATTTTAAAGAATTTTTTGTCGAATGACAGTAGTAAATGTTTGTTAAGTATATAGGAATACACAACCTTATTTTTATTACAATTGAGCATTCCTACATTTTTTATATAAAAATCATCAATCCGTATTATTTACAAAAAATAAATAATAGTTAATTTTACCCCAACCTCGCTTTTTAAATTTTCTTAAATTCTTTAAAAGCCCTTGAAAAATA
>CAPZCD010000021.1 GCA_948744995.1 uncultured Rickettsiales bacterium
ATTATAGAAATAAAGTTGCTTAGGTGAATATCAAGAAATGGAGACCAGAGCCAAGTTTTATGCCATTGACTATTAAAAAAGATAAATTATCCTAAAATCAGGAATAAAATTTGCACTATTATGTCTGAAAAAAGAAAAAATATAGTATACCATATAACAAGAGTATCTAAGAATGGATACACTAAGACTGATGATTATGAAAATGAAAAAGATTTTCATAAAGCTCTCAAGAAAGGTAAAAAAGCAATAAATAATGTTACTGTCTCGGTTGACAATGAAGACAAAGAAATACCAGTATATTTTATTAGAAGTAAGGCAGTTTTTAGTGATGGTGAAAATACTCTTTGTATTGATAATAAAGGAAAACTTCAAAAAGAAAATAAATACGAAATATTAAAAGACAAAGATGGTAAGGATAAATATATAATAAAAAAAGATGAAAATAGCTACTATAGATATTCAATAGATGGACGCTTAATTGATTCTATAAAAAAAAATAAAGAAAAAAATAGTTACACTTATTATGCTTATAAAAACGACAGTAAAGAAAAAGTTGAGACTAAAATATCAGCGGAAGATATTGACAAAGCGATAGAATTATCAAGAGGACAAATTAAAATCAAAAAAGAAATACATGGAATTCAGCCTGATTCTAAGCCAGAGGAAATATTATATGACAAAATCGATAATTATGTATATCCTAATGGTAATGAACTTAATAACACCTTTTTTGGGAGACAGCAATATAATGTCATAAGAGAAATATGTGAAGAAAATGGAATTAAAATAGAAAAAGAAGATTACTCAACTATTTCTTTATTAAAGAAATTATCTTTAGGATTAACAAAGAAAGAAAATATTAATAATCTAGATGAAAATGATTTATTTGAAGCTAAAAAATTTATATTAGAAAAATTATTCGAAAAATATAATTATAAACTAGTTAGATTTTCAAAAGACTCAAAAAGGTATGAAGAATTTAAAAAAGAAAATATAAATGATATTCTTAAAAACAATGAGTTAGTAGATATTATATTTTCTGATAAATATACCGGGAACGAAGTTTCTCGTTCGTCAATAAAACCTATGAAACTTTTTGATGCAACAAATCTGGCTGGAGTAAATGGTAAAGGTAAATCAACTAAAATAACTAGAAATGGAGAAGTTTTAACAAAAGGTGCACATTTTTTTGTTAAACCAGTTGGTAAACCAATGAGTTTTTTTAAAAAAACTAAAGAAGAATTTTCTAATCATAGTAACTTTGAATACGAAGGGGAAAGAAAAGTTGAAGCCTCTGGTCTTCTAGATATAGTAGAAGATGGTAAAATACACAACATAAGCAATTCAAGTGGACATTTTAAACAATCATTTGAAAGTATTATGACTGGTTTAGCTTATTTGGCAAGCCAAACAGAAGATTGTAATATAGAAAATTTACTAGATCCAGATTGTAAAATGAAAGATGGCTCTTATAAGATATTAACAGACATTAATGAAGCATTACAATATAGAAAAAAAGAACAAAAGGAAAAAGGTATAGATATAGGTCTTAGTAAAGCCATTTCAGCTGTTGCTAAATCATTAACTAAAGAGCAGATTATTGCAATAAATATAAAAGCAGCCAGAATGAAAGCTAAAGAATCCTCAAAAGGACGTTCTATTTGTTAGGTGTAAATTTTACTAGTATAAATAGTATATTATATCATAAAATTAGATTGCTGATAACTAATAATTTGTTATAACTTAAATAATAACTATATTTTTCAGTGATAGGTTGTATATGTTACAAACTTTCCTTTCTATATTATTTTATCCGTATATTCCGCTATTTTTGTGTAATTTATAAATTAAAATTATATTAGTACCAGTTTTATCCAATATTACACTATTGTATTTTACAAAAAGCTCTTATATCCTATATTCCAGCTTAGTTACAATTAACAATTAATAGTTTTACAATGTCAACAAAAAGAGTTGGAAGATTAAGTGTCCTGAAGAAAAAAAGAACACACGGATTTAGAGCTAGAATGTCTACTAAAAATGGTAGATTAGTTCTAAAAAACAGAAGATCAAAAGGAAGAGCAAAGCTAAGCGCTTAGTCTTTATACGGGGTGTAGCGCAGTCTGGCTAGCGCATCTGCTTTGGGAGCAGTGGGTCGGAGGTTCGAATCCTCTCACCCCGACCATAGTCATAAAATATTTAGTATATAGTGAGTAGTCATTAGACAACTAAATAGTCTTAGTATGAGTTTTAGATATTTTTAAGACAAAAATGGGGTATAACTTATTATTTTATGCAGACATATTCAAATGATAATACACTAATATGGGGATTGATACTAAAGGAACTGTTACAGCAAACCATCAATCACATCACCCAACAAATCATATTTCCATCCATACAAAATCTCTCTTTTTCCATTATAGCGCATCAGTAAGGATATAATATCTCTTTTGCTTAATAGCCTATGGATATTAATACGTCTTTTAATAGCAAGTTTACCAATTTTATTATAGATACAATTTAGCTTGGATTTTTGTTTAAAGCCAACTTCATTGGTATAATAAATTTTATTTGCATATTTACACTTATTTTCCATTAAAAATAGATTAATTACAGCTAAAATTTCAGTCTTATACACTTTTTTAAGATTGATTAAATCGTTACGTCCCTCAAATATCTCCTTAAGTTCTTTTAAATTTTTTGGCTTTGTATCAGCTATAACTCCTATAGATTTGTCAGTCAATATTTTATGCCTAATGACATTACTTGTAATCGCCTTTTCTTCTCTCCATATCAATAATTTTTCCACCAGTTGAACGTAACCCATACTCTTTTTATGTACCATAAAACCAACCTTATTCAGCAAATGTTTTAGAACAAACTTTTGTTCCTTGAATTTTAAAAAATATTTCATTTCACTACAATAATACTCATAATTATCATATTCTTTAATCTGTTTTAATAATTTATCATATAGTTCTATCAAGTATTCAACATCATTTAGGGCATATTTTAATTGTCTTTTGGCAAGTGGTCTCCTTTTCCAATTGCTAATTCGAGTATTCTTATTTTTTTTGAAATCTATGCCTAATATACTATTAACGGCGTCGGTATAACCTATATTTTTCTTATAACCACAGAATTCAGCCATAATCTGTGTATCATCAAGATTTTTGATTTTGACTTTGTTTAAAAAGTTAAGCGCCTCAATATCTTGAGAACAGGAATGGATAATTTTTTTTATTTTACTATCCTTTAGTATATTGAAAAATGGTTTTAGGTTTAGATCTGGAGCTAAAACATCTATAATATCTTTCGCATTTTTATTCTCGGTTTTAGAAAAATATACAACCTGTATAATACAGAGTAATGGATAATAGGTAAATTTTCTAATAAATTCCGTATCAATACCAACAATGCCATTAGAATTATTTCTAATGTCATAACATAATTTCCTTAAACTCTTATTATTATCTATCACCTAAATTAAAATCTTGTGCCAATATTAAATCTAAAGCTTTGGTCTATATCATAAGCTTCTTTTTTCAAGGCTCTACTAAAATCTAAGCTTATGTTACCAAGCATTTTTATTTGAAATAATATTGATAAACCATAGGCGCTTCTGATGCTTCCGCTATCTTCTATTCCTATTTTAACAGACTGGAAGATATTCCCAATTTCTTTAACTCCGGTTGTAACACTGGCATTTTTGTTTTCTTCAAATCCGGTCGTAACTCCAGCATTTATAAACAAAATTCCATATATACCAAATTCCTTTGGTGTATATATTGGAAATTTTAATTCGGCATTGGAGTAAAACATTTTAGTACCACTTAAACCACTACTTGCATAGTTATCGCCAGTTTTTATTCTAGGTCCAACTCCAGCAAATTCGAAACCCCTCATGGAATAGCCACCTAAATAAAATCCATCATTCGGATAGAGAGGATTATTATTTAGAGAGGTTATGTAGCCGCCCCTGCCCTCCAATTTGAAAACAACTTTATCCAGATATATGGATTTATATAGTACTGCATAAGCGGTAGTTTTAATATAATCTACATTTCCCAATATACCCGCATATGACAATTCTGTACTCAACATATAACCATCTGAAGGATTATAACGATTGTTTATTTTGCTGTAGGTTAAACTCGTGGAAACTTCGGATGTATATCTTGGATCTTTAGGCATAACATTGAGTATGCTATCATCAATGTTGCTTAGCTTCTTATACTCAAACTTATACTCAACTCTTTGAGATAGATCATCTGTAATATTATAGCTTGCAAATGCGCTTGAGGTAATAGTAAAATCATCAAACCCTATTCTAAATAGTGAGTTTCTTGAATTATTGTTATCTTGTATAGAAAATCCAGCACCACTAAAAATTTTAGTATCAAACACATTTGGCTTTGCATAATTTATAGAAAATCTCCAGGACATAGCCTTTTTTGTCGGATCTCCAAAAATTCCAAGATCAAAATCAAGCGCGCTACCGGTTCCAAACAGATTTCTTTCGGAATAATTTATGTTCCCTGTAAGACCATCAAGACTTGATAGACCAATAGAAGCCCCTATGCTACCAGTACTTCCTTCTTCAACCTTTATAGTTATGTCTCTTTGGTTATCTAAAATTCCATCATTTTCCTCATAAGAAACTTTTTCAAAAAAACCAGTTGATTCTAACGACTGTATAGATTTTCTTACAGAAAAATCGTTATAAACATTACCTTCCTTTATTAATAATCTGCTCCTTATCACATTATCATTTGTTTTCGAATTATTTTTTATATAGATCTTATTAATATATTCCTTATCTTCTTTTTTTATAATGAATGTTACATCTACCATATTTTCCTCGTCGCCCTTAGCCATTCTGGGAAAAACACTAATAAACGAATAACCTTTTTCGTTATAAATATAGTTTAAATGTTCCATTATATTTTGGATTGTCCTAGAACTAAACACATCACCGGTTTTTACATCAGCTATAGCTTCCTTTAATAATTCTTTATCAACTTTTCCCACCATATCTTCAATTTCAACTTTACCAAATGCATATTTTCCATTTTCTTCTATTACGAATATTATATCAAAAGTATTATTTGTTTGATTATAAATTCCTATCGGTGTAGATATACTTACAGCATAGTAACCTTTTGAATTATAAAATTGAGACAATAAATTGACGTCATAATCAAGCAAAGAAGTATCATATCTTATGGTTCTTCCAAATCTATAAAACCTATTCTCTCTACTCATTATCTCATCTTTTAACGTATCATCCGAAAAGGTTTTATTACCAATAAAATAAATTTTATTAATTTTAGCTTTACCACCATCATTAACCCTAAAAATAAGATCTACAGAACCATTGCCAAGATCTTCAATTTCCGTCTTAACAGAAACCTTAAAGTAACCCTGCATTTTATAAAATGTTTTTATATTTTCTATATCATCAGCCAAAAATTTACTGGAAATAATTTCTTTCGTTCTTAGTTTTAACTTCTCCTTAGCATCTTCGTCTTTTTCAAATTCTTTTGCTCCAACAAACTCTATTTTTCTTATAAATGGTTTTTCTTTTAGAGTAAAAGTTAGAACACCATTCGTTGAATTAAAATTTGTTTTTATATCATCTAGACATCCGCTGGAAAACATATCTTTAACAGCAGTATTACAAGAATCTTCGCTATAAGTATCATTAATTTTTAACTTTGTCAGGCCTAAGTAGTAATCGGAATTATATTTTCTATTCCCATTAATCACTATTTTATTAATTTTAATGGCTGCTTCAGTACTACCTGTACCTAAATTTAAAAAACACAAAAACGATGCCAGCAAAAAAACTAAAAATTTCTTCATCCTAAAATCCCAATAATATCTTTCACTACAACGAAAACCATAAGAGTAAATAAAATTGAAAGACCAAATTTTACTATAAAATTTTCCGTTTCTTCTTTCAATGGTTTTCTTCTAATTATTTCTAATAAGTATATGAATATGTGTCCTCCATCCAGACCTGGAATTGGAATAAGGTTCATAAAACCAAGTCCTATAGATATTAAAGCTGTAAAATATAGAGCTGGTATAAAACCATTTTTAACTGCTTTTCCAGAATATTGAGCTATTTTAACAGGTCCACTTATGTTATTGAAACTAGCTTTTCCAATTAGCATTTTACCAAGTACAATTGTTGTATTTTTGGTTATTTTCCATATTTCACAAATAGCCAAACAAAACGATTCAAGTAGATTAGTATTCCTAACTAGAGGAGCCTCAGAACCAATTCCTATTTGGACAAATTTCGCTCCATCTTCCTCAACTATAGCGGGAACTATACTCTTTTCTATCAGCTCCCCGTCGCGCTCTATAAATATAGTTAAGGTATCCTTACCATTACTGTTCGTGATAATTTCTTGTATATCACCAAAATTCTCTATATTTTTATTGTTTATTTTTTTTATGCTATCACCAACTAATAAGCCAGCTTTTTCTGCCGGGCTATCCCTATTAATATAACCAACCTTATTACTAAAAATATTAATTCCATTAACATCAAAGAATATTGTGAATAGCAACAATGATAGTAAATAATTAAATGCCGGGCCGGCAAACGCTACTTCCATCCTTTGAAATGGTGTTTTAAAAAATAGGCATTTATTCTTTTCAGCTTCACTGAGTTTATTCATTTTTTCAGAGTTTACCATCGATGAGGAAGCATCTTCATCCCCAAAAAACTTGCAAAATCCACCCATTGGAATGGCGCAAATTTTCCATCTTGTTCCACTTTTGTCATTAAAACCAACAATTTCTTTTCCATAACCTATGGCAAATTCGTCTACGGCTACGCCGTTTAATTTTGCTACTAAATAATGACCGAATTCGTGTGAAAACACGATAATTGATAAAATAACTATAAAGGATAATAAATTAAAAAATATCGCTAACATACAATGTAATTATTGGTTAAATTTATAAATAACGGACTATATTATATAGTTTTTTTTGTTAAAGTAAACAATATTTTGAAATTTTTTATTCCACTTTATAGCAACTAACAGAATATTGGTGTAAAATTCAGCCTACCCTAGTTGACAAAAAACAAAAATAGATGTATACTAGCTACAGTAGTATGATTAATTAACATTACTACCATTTTTATTAATTGACATACCGACCTACTTTAGTGCCAATATGGTTATGGTTGGTAGACGTTTAACTAAGGTTTTTATGGAAGAAGAAAAATTAGAAGAAATTATAGAAGAACCTGATATGGTTCTAGAAAGTAGCGAAGAGATTATATCCAGCGAAGTTGATGATGGGGATAATATCAAAGATGATAGTGAAGGTAAAAAATTATTTACCATAAAAGATATGTTAGAAGCGGGAGTTCATTTCGGTCATAGGACAATGAGATGGAACGCTAAAATGGCACCATATATATATGGCTCTAGAAATAACATACATATAATAGATTTAACCCAAACCGCTATACTAATGAATGAATCCATGAGGATTCTCAAAGAACTGATTAAAAAAAGAGGAAAGGTACTTTTTGTTTGTACTAAAAAGCAGGGTGCTGAAAGTGTAAAAAAATTGGCGGAAGATAATAACCAATTTTATGTAACACATAAATGGCTTGGCGGTATGCTTACAAATTGGAAAACCGTATCGCAATCCATAAAAAAAATAAAATCTATTGAAAGTAAATTAGGTGATGAAAATAGTAAGCTATTAAAAAAGGAACAGGTTGTACTTAATAAAACATTAAAAAAGCTGAATGACAATCTGGAAGGTATTAAAACTATGGGTGGGATACCAGATCTGCTTTTTGTGGTTGACACGTTGAAGGAATCGCTGGCTATTAATGAGGCAAAATCTCTTGGTATACCGGTTATGGCTATAATTGATACCAATTCAAATCCTGATGTTATTGATTATCCAATACCGGGTAATGATGATTCAATCAAGGCTATACAGTTATATTGCCAGATAATTAATGATACTCTAAAGGATGTGGAAGTAACCAGAACAAAACCAAATATCCAAACAAAAACTCAAAATAAGAAGAGTTCCGTTAAGAAAGTTGAGAATAAGAAAGTTTATCGAAAACCGGTTCTGAAAAAAGAGGAAAAGTCTACCAAAGAGAAGGCTGAAAGTCCTAAAAAAGAGAAGAAAGAAAAAAAGTCAACTGAAGAAAAAGTTGAAAATAATTAAAAAATAAGAACAATTAGGAGATTATAATGGCAGATTTAGCTTTAATTAAAAAGTTAAGAGAAGCTACCGGATGTGGTATAGCTGATTGCAATAAGGCATTGTTAGCTTGTAATGACAACTACGAAGAGGCTATTGATTGGTTAAGAAAAAAAGGTTTATCATCGGCAGCTAAAAAAAGCTCTAGAAATGCTACTGAAGGTTTAATAGGTATTTCTATAGAAGGAAATAAAGCTTCAATAGTTGAAGTTAATTCAGAAACAGATTTTGTTGCAAGAAACGATAAATTCCAGGAATTGGTTCTAAATTGTGCCAAAGCATGTTTAGACCTTAATAATTCTGATTCTATTATAGATAGCATCAAAAACCAGGTTATAGATGGTAAAAAAATAGCTGATGAATTTACGGATAAAATCGCATCTATAGGTGAAAATCTTCAACTAAGAAGAGCTAAAATAGCTAAATTAGATGGAAATGGAGCAATAGTTTCTTATATACATAATCAAGTGACTAATAACCTTGGAAAAATAGGTGTATTAGTAGTTTTAGAGTCTAATGCTGATAAAAATGCTCTGCAAGAATTAGGAAAACAGATAGCTATGCATATAGCTGCTACAAAACCGGAGTTTCTTGATAAAACACAGGTACCAAATGAAAGATTAAATAGAGAAAAAGAAGTTTTGGTGGAACAAGCAAAAAATTCTGGAAAACCACAAAATATAATTGATAAGATGATAGAAGGTAGAATCAAGAAATTTTATGAAGAAATTTGCCTTTTAGATCAAGCTTTCGTTATGGATGATAAATTAAAAATTGCTGAAGTTTTGAAAAATTTTGAAAAAGCAAACGGAAATAGTGTGAAAATTCAGGATTATGTACTATTTATTCTTGGTGAAGGATTGGAAAAGAAAGAAAATGATTTCGCTGCAGAAGTGGCCTCAATGGCAAAGTAGTTTTAATTAATATACTATTATCTGTAGGTAATTTAGTTATTACGTATTATATAATTTGTTATACTGTGTACCAAAAAGTACACAGTATTTTTTATAAGCAATAATGAGATTATTGCTTAGCTTATCAAAATAGTAATGGGATTTCTATTGAAAAATTCATAATAATTTGTTTTATGTTGACAAAACTGAATAATATGATATATTTTATCATATAAATTGATAATGTGGGACTATAACATGAGTGATTTTGGTTATATTAGAATATCTTTTAATGAATCTAAAAAAATAGAAAATAATTGTGAACATATGCAAACTATTTTTTATGGTGATGATATGCATAAGACTTTTTTTATGAAAGACGGTAGCAAAATTGAATTAAAATACGAATATTTTTTTGATGAAGAGAACAATGAAAATTGTATTGTCTATAGAAAAATAGAATAAGAATTCCTTAAACCTATACTAACTTTTCCTTGATAATAATTATAGCTATTGTATATTAAATCCCAGTTATCAAAACAATATAAGTATGAAATTTAAAAAAAGTATTAGATTAGTATATTTGGCAACATTACTGTTTCTAGTAAAGCCAAATGATTCAAAGGCATTATTGGGATTAGGCGCATATGGTGGAGCTAAACTTAATGGTGGTATAAATACCAAAGATCTTGGAAGTGATTCCGGCATATCTTTTGGTTTATTAGGTGGTATCAGGGTATTTGGCGCCAGATTAGATTTAGAATATACCTTCATGGGAAAAGCAGTAAATCCAAATAAAATCGATCTGCAGACAATACTAGATAAAAATGTATCAATTAATAATTTATCTCTAAATTTTAACTATAATCTTTTTGAATTACCTATAGTAAGTTTGCTTAAAATATATGTAGGTGGTGGAGTTGGTAAAACATATTTTACAAGAAATCTATTTTCATCAACAGTAAATGAAAGTTTCAGCTGGTCTGCTGGATTAGGTGTAACATTTTCTCTTATAGATATATTAAATCTTGATGTAGGTTATAAATATGTGGATTTTGGCAAGCTCAAAATTGATGATTCTAAGACCAATGATATTAGAAATAATTTAATATATATAGCTTTAAGAATTGGTTTTTAGCGGGAAAATAATACAAGTTTAGTGATAAAATAGTCATAAACATTAAAATATAGTAAGCTGGATAAGAATTATGAGGATTGGTTACGTAAGTTTAGATAAAAATATCTTTTTAAAAATAACTAAAGAGCGCAGATTTTATGTTATTTTAGATAGATTTATAAGCTTATTAATTGTCGTTTTTATATCATTCTATTCTTACATTGCCGTAAAAAAATTTTTAGTAAACTATATTGCTGAAAATAGTAATAATGGAGAAATTATAGCAAATGTTATCACTAAGCCTGTTTTACAAATAAACGATGGACTGGAATCTAAAGTTGAAGCTATAGCTGATAAAGCTTCATTTATTGATAAAGATAATATAGTTCTAGAGAATATCATTATTAAAGGTAACAATGATTTTGTCCTTAAAGCAAACGAAGGCAATATAAATATCAGAAATGGAGAAATTTTACTAATGAAAAGGCCAACTATTAGTATTTTTGACAACTAATTACATTCCAATTGATTTAAACAAAAATAATTCTATGATTTCCATAATCATTACAATAGAAGAGTTATTATGCAGGAAAACAAACATATTTTTACAAAGACAATCCTCAAAGAATATGATATTAGAGGTATTGTTAACAAGGATTTGAATGAAGTCGACGCCTATTTTATCGGAAGAGGTTATGGCACACTTTTAAGAAGAGAATATCAAAGAACTAGCTGTATTGTGGGCTATGATGGAAGGCATACATCTCCACTTTACAGTGAGAATCTAATAAAAGGCTTAGCAGATACCGGTATAGCTGTTACAAATATAGGTCTTGTATCAACTCCAATGGTTTATTTCGCAGTACAATTCCTAAAAAAAGATGCTGGCATAATAGTTACCGCTTCCCACAATCCATCTGACTACAACGGATTTAAAATGTTGACAAATGAAGAACCTATATGGGGAGATGATATACAAAAAATCGGTACATACGCTGAAAATGGAGATTTTGAGAGCGGAAATGGTACCATAAAAAATCTATCTGTAAATAAGGATTATTATGACTTCATTTGGAGAAATCTTAAAAATAATAGAAATAAACATTTAAAAATAGCTTGGGATGCCGGCAATGGAGCTGTAGCCAGTGTTTTAAAAGATATTGTATCAAAATTTCCTGATGAAAGCATAACCATCTGTGATGTCGTTGACGGAAATTTTCC
Organism: uncultured Rickettsiales bacterium; assembly: GCA_948744995.1. GTDB lineage: Bacteria > Pseudomonadota > Alphaproteobacteria > Rickettsiales > UBA1997 > CALXRO01. Next base: position 11,491 of record CAPZCD010000021.1, read on the forward strand.
AAACCATCACCCTGATCCAGCCGTTGAAAAAAATATGACCATGTTGAAGAATGCAGTCTTAAAAAACAACTGTGATTTTGGTGTCGGTTTTGATGGTGATGGTGATCGAGTAGGTATTATAGATGACAAGGGAAATTTTGTCTATGGCGATCAACTGCTGGCAATACTTGCCAGAGAATTCCTGAAGGATAATCCAGGAGAAAAGGTTATGTCTGAAGTTAAGGCTAGCAAGGTTTTATATGACGATATAGCTAAACATGGTGGTATCCCAATAATGTGGAAACCTGGACATTCGGCACAAAAGGCTAAAATGAAATCAGATAATATAAAATTAGCGGGAGAAACCAGCGGACATATGTTCTATGGAGACAACTACAATTACGACGATGCAATGTATGCAGCAGTAAAATTGATGAACTTTATGAGCAACACAGATACAAAAATATCGGACATAATCAGCAGTTTTCCAAAAACATATTCAACGAAAGAGGTTAGAGTCGAAGTTGGTGACGAAAGAAAATTTGAAATTATTGGAGAAATAGCTAACAGAATGAGGGCTGAAAATAGGAATTTTATCGATATTGACGGCATTAGAACTGAATTAGGCAACGGTTGGTGGCTGGCCAGAGCTTCAAATACTCAACCCGATATAACAACTCGTTGTGAAGCTCTTAGCGAATCCAGCTTAGAAAAGTGTAAGAAAGATTTATCAGAGCAATTAAATCTTAGCGGAGTGAAAGTTGAGATTTAGATAAAATCAGTTGACCGAAAATATATAATAAACCATAATCTAATGTCAGAAAATTTTCAAACTACTAGTCTTGCTTACCAGTGGTTGACTATAGTTAGATAATTACCAGATTTTTTCAGTAATAATTCGTATTTACTATAATTTTTTATTCTTATGCTGTTTTGTTCTCATATTCCATTGTTTTTTATATATTTTATCAACCATTAGCAAACAAACCCGAATTATTTTTCAAAAAACATCTTGTATTATACAATTAATGTTGTATTAATAACAGCGTTATATATTAGCTCATTTATGTTTAGGAAAAAAAAGATAATTAATTTTTTGTTACTAGTTTTAGTTTTTTCAATCATCACATTCAGCAGCAGATATTCTTTTGCCAAATCCCTAACCAATGATGAATTACTATCAGTCAAAAACAATGGAATTGTTTCAGCAATGTGCTACGTCAACAACCTATTAACTGGTCCGGTTGCAAAAGCTATCATGGCTGTATCAGTTTTAGGTATTGGTTGGTTATTCTTACTTGGTGGAGCTAGCTGGATTACAGTTCTAATGTTTACCATAGCAAGTTCATTGGTATTTGGTGGTATTGAACTGGCAAATCTCATAAGTGGAAATACCTACTCCTGTAAAACCTTTCAAGAAGCCCAAGAAAAATATGATGATCTGATATATAACAAAGGAGTTTGCAGTCTACATGAAATAACTGATGTCTACTCCAGTGGTCAACTCTGGAAAAAATGTTTTGGATCTGCCGATATTAATAGCAGTAATGTTGATTCCTTATGTAGAGAAGATATTACCAATAACACTGAAATAAATGAACCAGACAAGATTATACTTTATGGTTGTCAAGAAGGTTACCTAAAGAAGAATAGAGATAACTATCTTAGCTATACCTGTAAACTTGACAACAATGAGGTTGGATATTTCTCCCCAAAGAAAAAAGGAGAAAGTGGAGATACAAACAACTATGACATGGCAACCTGTCTAAAAGCATGCAAATTAACCGATCTAAAAAACACCTATAAAAACTTTAACTTAAGACCTACTGATACCGATAATGATGGTAATACCAAAATTATAGCCAACAACGGATATATCGGTTATCTGGAAGGAGGTTACTACTCCCAAGGTACAAAACTAGATGTCACCTGTAAAGATGGTTTTATCATAAGTATGCGAGATGAAAACGGTGTCTGTTCCAGCGATGCCGATCTAGGCTTCATCTGTGGAGAAAACGCCATATTTACCCTCAAAAAAGCATGTCAAATTGCCTGTGACCTAAAAAAAGTAAATTCAAAAATCTATGTTGCTAAATGGCATGAAAAATCAGTAGAAACCTGCAGACCAAATGGTCTCAACGAAGACATGTATATCAGTGGAGATATCTTGGATGCTCAAACCTGTGAAGATGGTTATGATTTTGAATACAAAAAAGATGGTACCGCTATTATTATCGAATGCAGCTCAAGCGGAGATTGGATGAATAACGGTAAAACCTGCCACAAAACCTGTCTCAAACAGGATCTACTCAATAAAATACCTGGAAACAGACTAATTGGTTGTAGTGATACCGATGATGAGAATTGTGATGTTAATATAAACAACCGAGACAAGTTTCAATATCAAGAAGTTGTATCCGTTACCGATAGTTGTGAAAGCGGATTCAGCATATATAAAACCAGTGGTGAAAAATTAGCCAGATACATCTGCGGTTACAACGGTGTTTGGGAAAACACCAATTACGGGTCACTGCTATGTGAAAGAAACTGTGATATAACCGCTGAAGACAACAGATTAACCGGAAGAGACAATACTCAATCCTGGTTAATATATAATAGCACAAGCGAAAAGTATGAAGATCTAAAGACCAATATCTTGACAAATGGTCAAAGAATAAAACCAAAAACCTGTAAAGAAGGATCTAATGTCTTTTCGGATGGAGCAGCTGAGTTTATCTGTGACAATGGCAGGTTCAATTTTGCCTATGCCGGAGATGTTAACGAGTATTGTAAACCTGGTTGTAAATTTAAAGAACTGAAAAATCTAACCTACATAGACGTTGATTATGACACAACTCTATCCTCTAAATCATGGATCATCTGTACAGAAAATGGTATTGAAAACACCGAAGGTGGAGCTCTATTTGGAAGCCTGACAGAAGTAGACTTGCTCACCGGAACAGACAGAGAAAAATTTGCAAGAGTCGGTACATTTTACAAAATAAAAGAATGTAACAGCAGTTACAATATAATTTCAAGGAGAAGTGATAGTTTAGTGGTTAAGTGTGACAATAGCGGTTCCTGGATCATATCCAATGAATACGGTTGGAACTTCTGCCGTTTATATCCTCACTGTTATGAAGTAAAAGGTAATTCCTCCAATGAAACAGCATCTATAGAAGTAGGGACAACAAATTTAAATAATATCCTGGTAAAGTTACAACTGTGGGGAGCTCCTGGAGGTGGAATTATAGAAGAAGACAGTAGTAAATCAAACCTTGGTGGCTACTCCTATGGTGAGATCAGTGTAAAAGGAGGAGATCTATTATACATAAACGTTGGAGAAAAGGGTAAGCTCTCAAGCAAAACCAATACCCCCTACAACGGTGGTGGTTACAGTGCCTATGTAACCGGAGTAACCAGTAGTTCCGGTGGTGGAGCTACCGACATAAGATATGGCGGAACCGGTCTTGATAACAGAGTCCTTGTGGCCGGTGGAGGAGGAGGTTCCATCAGTATAAACGGTACAAACCATTACGGACACAAAGGTGGTGGTTTATTTGAAAACACCACTGCTCAAACAGATAATACCGAAGGAATAGATGGGTCATCGGTTTTCCTAGAGGGGTCAAAATTTATAAATAAACTGTATAATTCCTTTATCACCACCGGAGTTAAAGGTGTTGGTGGTAATTCACTGGTTTACTATCTGAATAATACCACACCCGTTATCAGCAGCGGTGGTGGAGGTGGTGGAGGATACTATGGCGGATCCGGTGGAGCCAATGCCGGTGGAGGTGGCGGTTCCGGATTTATTGACAGCAAAATAATTCAAAATGGTATAACCGTTACCACTAACGAAGGACCAACAGATGGTGGTTTTGCCAGAGTATGTTGGGGTGACTGGTATGGTTTAAAGAATCCTTGTGAATCTGATTATGAGGATGAAACAAGTCACCAAGAGAATGCTGGTATAGGAGCATTTATAGATATAGATGAAACCGTTACCTGTGTAGCACCGGAAGTAGCAAATAATCCTATTAGAGATCAGGAATTAAGTGGAATAGGTAGATGTAGCAGAGAAAGTCTAAAAGAAATCCTAATAGCAAAACATGCCAAACTACCACAAACAATTACCGATGATATGTTACCCGACTACTACTATGAAGGTATGATTATTCGAAACCAGTGTGAATCCGGTTATGATATTACCGATGGAGATGACCAAAACAGAATTGAATTCACCTGCAGTAAAGACAACAGTTGGACCGTCAAAGGAGGATGTAGTCTAAAACCTGGTTGCTATGAATTTACCTCCAGTGGTACCGGAAAGAAACTAGACTTTTCTACCGTACATAATGACATCAGTGAAATTCAACTGCAGGCTTGGGGAGCACCTGGAGGTACAACCATAAATAAACCCAATATTACCTATGGTGGTTACTCAAAGGGAACACTGAGACTTACAAACAATAACAAAGTTATCTATGTGGTTGTAGGTGGAAAAGGTGGTAGTACCACAACAAAAGGCTTATCTTCAGCCAGAGGATTAGGCGGTTTTAATGGTGGTGGTGATGGTGGTAGTAATCAATGTAAAAATTGTTCAAGTTTTGCACCTGGTGCTGGTGGTGGAGGAGCCACCGACATAAGATATGGTGGATTAGCCCTAAACAATAGAGTTATGGTTGCCGGAGGAGCTGGAGGAAACTCAGGACATACTAATAATACAATTAGTGGTAAAGGCGGTGGAACTTCAGGAGGGAATGGAAATAATAGTACATATGGTGCTACTGGAGGAACACAAAATAATGGCGGTGCCAATGGTACCGTAAATGAATATAATGATTTGGCTACTAGTGGTGTATTAGGTCAAGGTGGTCATGGAACTGGTTATGTGCCAAACACAAATCATACATATTATGGTTGGCAATATGGTGCCGGTGGAGGAGGCGGATATTATGGTGGTGGTGGCTCTTTAACAGAAGGGTCTGGCGGTGGTTCCGGTTACATAGGCGGAGTTGTTGATGGAAGTACCACTACAGTTTCATCAGGACCAACGGATGGTGGTTTTGTGAGAATTTGTTGGGGTGATTGGGCTGGACAGACTAATCCCTGCAGTGTAACCAATCATAACAGTAATGCTGGTATTACCACCAATAGTACAAAGTGTACGCTTAATCCAAGTTTAACCAATGCTACTCCTGGTACTTTGAATACCTGCAGTAGAACTTCTCTCCTAACTGCATTTACCAATGCAAATGTTAGACAACCAAATAATGCTGCTGCGAATCTTCCAGATAAATACTATGAAGGTATGAAGGTTAGAGGTGATTGTAATTCCAGTTATATAATTGTGGGAGGTAATAATGGAAAGGTTGAGTTTAGTTGTCAATCTAATGGAACCTGGAGTAAGAGTGGAGAGTGTGGTGTGTTAATCAAATATATTTCTATTACCGATAGTTCAAAATATAATGAAAAGATTTTTACTCCCGGTACAAATGTTACCTGTAATAATGCTACTTTTGGAGATCCATATGGTAATATAGGAAAATACTGTATGATAGGAAATACACGTGTTGCTTATGAAGGTGATAGCTTTGTTGCATCCATAAATGCTGAAGCTACTAAAAAATGTCATAAATACTATATAAATGCTGGCACTAACGTAGCAAATTCGAATTTTAATAATACTAGTTATACCGGAATTGATAACGCTGTTGCTAATAATGGTGTTTCTGTTGATTTGAGTTGTAATACCGGATATGTCTCAGTTCAAGCTAAAGCAACCTGTAATAATGGAACCTGGAAGTATAGTGGAAGCTGTGTAACCGGTTGTTCTAGAGCAGATCTAAATAGTAAAATAAGTGGACATGCGGGATCACAGTTGTATCCTAATGCTACTGCACCAACCATCAGTGGAACTCAATATAACAGTTATAATCACTTTGCCTTTAATACTATGGTGGAAGCTGCTTGTGCTAGTGGTTATACGGAAGTTAGCAGTAATGGGGAAATAAACTCCGAATGGGGTTATCATGCTTATAAATGTGTTAATGAGGATGGTAGAGGTGTGTGGAAAAGGATGGGAAGTTGTATTAGGGCTTGTGTCGGAAAACCTACCTTGATAACTGGTTCAAAATTCTATATAAGTGGTAGCAATATAGGTAATAGTGGTACATTTTATCTTAATGGAAATGTAACTGCACCGAATGATAGTAATGTTTCAAATATAGCGGCAGCTCATGGAGCAATATTGGATGCTAATTGTAAGGATGGTTATACAGAAGTCAAAGATGGTGGAACTTGTAAGGCTCTGGTCTCCATTTCTTGATATTTAAATTCTTTAAATTAATATATCTTTAT
>CAPZCD010000022.1 GCA_948744995.1 uncultured Rickettsiales bacterium
TTTTCAAGGGCTTTTAAAGAATTTAAGAAAATTTAAAAAGCGAGGTTGGGGTTATTCTATTTTGTTTAGTGATAAAATTTTCATGATTATTAAGAAATTATTATATTTTTACTTGTATTAACTATTATGGTAGCTATAGCTAGACTTGATAAAATAATAAAGCAAAATATAATCTGATTCATTATTGTTTATTACTTAGTTTTTGAAAAAGGCATTAATAACAGGAATAGCAGGGCAGGATGGCTCTTACCTATCAAAATTTTTACTAGAAAAAGGTTACAAAGTCTTTGGAGGAAGAAGACGAAGTGGATCCGGTACATTATGGCGCCATGAGTATCTGGGTATATCAGACCAAGTTGAAATAATTGATTTCGAATTAACAGAGCAAAGCAATATCTATAGGACTATTGAAAAAATACAACCTGACGAAATATACAATTTAGCCGCTCAATCTTTCGTTGAAACTTCATTTGAACAACCAATTTACACAAGTTTAGTGGATGGCATTGCTGTAACACAAATGTTAGAAGCTATAAGGAATGTAAACCCTAATATTAAATTGTATCAAGCCTCTACAAGTGAAATGTATGGAAAAGTACAGAGTATACCTCAAACGGAAGATACTCCATTTTATCCAAGGAGTCCATACGGAGTTGCTAAGGTGTACGCTTATTGGATATGTAAAAATTACAGAGAATCTTATGATACTTTTTGTTGTAATGGAATATTATTTAATCATGAGTCACCTTTGAGAGGTGAAGAATTTGTAACGAGAAAAATTACAAAATCATTAGCTAGAATAAAACTGGGTAAACAGGAATTCCTCGAATTAGGTAACCTCGATTCAAAAAGAGATTGGGGTTTTGCCGGAGATTATGTGGAAGGAATGTATATGATGATGCAAAATAATATACCAGATGATTTTGTTTTAGCTACAAACGAAACAAATACCATTCGACATTTCATAGAAATTGCTGCTAAAGAGCTCGATTTCGATATAGAGTGGCGAGGTAGTGGAGAAAATGAAGTTGGTATTGATACAAGGATAAACAAAACAATAGTAAGAGTTAATCCAAAATTCTATAGACCGGCTGAAGTTGATATACTAATAGGTGATTGTAGTAAGGCCAAAAGGTTGCTTGGCTGGAAGCCCAAAACTAAACTAAATGAATTAGCTTCTATGATGATTAAATATGATTTTGATGTTGAAAGTAGATTAAGTTATAACATATAAATAGTGGTAATTAATTATGTTTAAGTATAATGTGTATAAACCAAGTTTAACAGGAAACGAAAAAAAGTATGTAAATGAATGTCTTGATACAACTTGGATTTCCTCAAAAGGAAAATTTGTATCCGAATTTGAAGAAAAATTTTCGAAATACATAGGTGTCAACTACGGAACTGCTGTTTGCAATGGAACAGTAGCTATACATTTAGCTTTAGTAGCTCTTGGTATTGGTGAAGGTGATGAAGTAATTGTTCCAACATTTACCTATATTGCTTCTGTTAACCCTATTGTACAAGTTGGCGCAACACCTGTTTTTGCTGATAGTGACAAAGATGATTGGCAAATATCACCTGATGATATTGAAAGAAAAATCACACCAAAAACAAAGGCTATTATTGTGGTACATCTTTATGGACACCCTTGTAAAATGGATAAAATTATGGAAATTGCCAAAAAACATAATCTGTTAATCATTGAGGATTGCGCTGAAGCGATTGGTTCTGAATTTGATGGTAAAAAAGTTGGTTCTTTTGGTGATGTTGCGTGTTTTTCATTTTTTGGAAATAAAACTATGACATGTGGTGAAGGCGGTATGTGTTTAACAAATGACCCCACCATTTATGATAGACTTTCACGACTTAAAGGTCAAGGGTTGGCAAAGTTCCGTGAATATTGGCATGATATGATTGCTTTTAATTACAGGATGACAAACATTGCGGCAGCAATTGGTTGCGCTCAACTTGAACAAGTACAAATTTTTATTGATAAAAAACAAAATGTTGCAAGCTGGTATAAGAAATATTTAGAGGGTGTACCGGTAAAAATTCATGAAGCAAAAGGAAAAGCTTTTCATACGTACTGGATGAATTCAATTTTAGTAGAAAAGGGACAAAATAGAGAGAAACTTCGTGACTTCTTACACAAAGAAGGTATTGAAACAAGACCCACATTTTATCCAGTCCATACTATGCCTATGTATTCGGTTAAATTTACTTCTCACAAAGTTGCGGAAGATATTGCTCTTCGTGGTATAAATTTACCTTCTTATCCTGACTTGGAAGAAGAGGATATTAAGTATATTTGCGAAAAGATTGAAAATTTTTTTAACAAATAAGGAGAATATAATGAGTTCGAAAGTCAAAGTATTAAGAAAAAAGTTCATGATTTTTTAATAAGAAGAGTTTTACGAGAAAATTCTACAACTAGTTTCAGAAATCAGACTAATGTACAGAGAATCCGCTTTGATAAAGGTATTATTATTTATACCAATATTAAAAAATATTTTTGAGGAGTATAATATAAAGTATATGATTTGTAATATATATCTAGAATCCGAGCCTAATATTGTAGGTGATGTTTTTAATCTAGAAAAATACGTAGAAATAAAAAATTTAAGTAGTATTATAGTATGGAGGTTTATGGGGTGTATATCGAAAATATGGGCCTTACCTGGTACATTTTATAATTTGTTAAAACCTAGTGGAAAAATTTTTATTGGTATTTCTTGCTTCACTCCCAAATTTTTGAAAAGTATTAGGAGATGATTTTGGGGTTGCTATTTAGTGATAAATTTGATATTACTACCATTAATGTTTACCATAAAAAAGATGAAAATTGAAATAAATTATCATAGATGGCGAAAAACTAATGGAGATTATACTTTAATAGAAAGTAAAAAGTAAAAACTTAAGATAAAAATATGAATGAAACTTTAAATATTCTATTTTTAGGAGCATCAAAAAGAACAAGTCTATTGGAGGACTTTAATAAGTCAGCCAAAAAACTTAAGATAGACTTAAAAATGTTTTCTTGTGAAAAAGACACGGAGTTTTGTGCTATCTCTCATTTAGCAACAATACTGTCAGGTCCAAAATTTGGTGACAATTCTTTCCAATGTTGGTTAAAGGAGAGTATATTAAAATATAATATAAACATTATAATTCCTAATATGGACTCTGCAACCGTCGCATTAGCAAAATTCAAAGAAAATCATAAAAATTTAGAAAACTGTTGGTGCGTGGTGAGTTCTTTTGATTTATGTGAAAAAATGGGTAATAAGCAGTTATCAGAAAAATTTTTTAATCAACATAATATAGCAACCTATAAGAACACAGAAGGTATTTTCCCAAAAATTTTAAAAGATAAGCTGGGTTTTGGTGGGAAAGGGCAATTTATTGTTAATAGTAAAGAAGAATATAATAACTTATTGAAAAAAATAGATAAAAATGATTATATAATTCAAGATTACATAAAAGGAAGAGAAACCAGTGTTGATTTTTACGTAAGTCCTAAAAAATCATTAGTAGGTTATATTTTAAGAGATAGATTAGAGGTTTCTGATGGTGAAGTTATGAATTGTGTTACAAGATATCCAGAATTAGAAGAAAAGAAATTGATTGAAAATATTGCCAAAATTGATGGTTGGGAAGGATGTATAACTTTGCAATATATAAAAGATAAAAATGAAAATATAAGAGTAATTGAAATTAATCCAAGATTTGGTGGTGGTGCTACTTGTGCTATTGCTTGTGGTTTAGATATGCCAACCTATATTTTATCGGAATTTATTGGTATAGATTTTGCTGTTGATAAAATAAAAAATTTAAAAATGGCAAGGTCAAGAAGAGATTTTTTTATAGAAATTTAGTTTGGGAGAAGTATGACAGACAAAACGATATTAATAGATATAGATGGAACTATTTGTACAGAAGAAAGAACTTTTGAACGACCATTAGCAAAACCATTACAGAATGCAAAAGAAAAAGTTAATGCTTTGTATGACGCGGGGCATACGATTATTTTTTGGACAGCAAGAGGATGGGAACAGTATAAAATCACAGCAAAATGGCTGCAAGATAATGGTTTTAAATATCATCAAATATTAATGGGAAAACCACAAGCCACTATTTTTATTGACGATAGAGCCAGAAAATTTGAAGGTTGGGACAAAGATTATTTAAAATAATATTTTAACAGAAATTAAAAATGAAACTTGCTATTGCTTATGATTATGATATACCGGCAGATATAAGGAGAGAGGGAATCGGTGTATTTGCAATTTATCTTTTAAATGCAATTATGGAATATCATAATGACATTAAATTAGAATTTTGGACTTATTCTTTTAATAAAGAAAATATTAAAATAGTATTTAAAGATATATTTGAAAAGTATCCTAATAGAGCAAAAATTTTTGATGAATCACATGGTTATAAAAAATCTGTTGAATTAAAAAAGAGAATTTCCTGTTTTCCTATTTATTTTAGGATATTTAAATATCGATTGAAATATTTCTTTTTAAGAAGAAAGAAATATTTGGACAAAATATCAAGTATCCACGCTCAGTTATTGGTAAAACTACAAGAAGGGATAGAACAGCTAAAATATGGTTTAGTAGATCTTATTGATAAATATTCCAAAGCTGACTTTGTGTACTGTTTTTTTGTAAGTCTAAAAATTGGTAAATATTTTTCTTGCCCTAAATTCGTTCAGGTTCACGATTTATTTACAATACCTTTATACGATCTATTTAAAGAAGACTTTGGGGCGAAAAATTTAGAAAAATCAAATAAAATGATCTTAGATAATCTAGAGGATTATGCATTAAAAGATGCTGTTTTTATTAGTTCATCTAAATATATTGCGAATGAACATAGTTTAAAATATATTCCGAATATAAAGTCCAAACAAATTGCTGTTATACCTTTTCCTCCTATGATAAAGGACTTTAATGATGCGTTATTAATAGATAAACAAACTTTTAAATCCAAATATAAAATAGGTGATATTTATATTGCATTTCCGTCACAAAACAGGCCTAATAAAAACTGGATAGTTATTTTAGAAGCATTAAAAATCTTAAGAGATAAGGATATTAAAATCCAATTTGTAACAACCGGTAAAGTTGATAGTGTTATAAAAACAAAAAATTTTGCTAAGGAAAATCGACTAGATGATTTAATTGTTGAAGTTGGTTCTTTATCTGTTGAAGAGTTATATGCTTTGTATAAATATTCAAATTTGGTTGTTGGTTCTAGTATAATTGAAGGTATGGGAATTTCAGGGCAAGTTTTGGAAGCACTAAAAGTTGGAAATATCCCCATTATTCATACAAAATCTTTAGGTATTAAGGAAAGTTTAGAAAATGTAGGCTTGACTATGGAAACAGCAGATCTTAATTGGTTTGATTTTGATGATAGTAAAACTTTGGCAAAGCTAATAGAAGAAGTTATTAAAAATCCTCAACCTCATATTGAAAAACAAAGGAAAGTGTTGGAAGCTTATACTAAGATTACTTGGAAAGATGTTGCGGATAATTACGTAAGACTTTTTAAAGGGAAAAAACGATAAAAATTTGTATAAGTATATGAAATTAGGTGTGTTTTAGATGACAAATTTATAGATAGGAGAATATGACTTATCTGTTGATAGCGTTAAATACAATAATGAATAGAATAATAAAAAATATGGTTAGTAGATGACTATGAACTAATTAATTTTAAGTAATTAATAAATTTAAATACTAAATAATCAACAAAAATTATTATCATCGTCCTTCAAACTCATTGAAATAAAAAAAATATCTGATATTATTAGATCAACTACACTAACAAACTAACCAATGTTAGTGGTTTTAATAACCAATAAGAGACTTGGCAAATAACGAATTAAACATAAACGAACAAATAAAAGCAAAGGAAATCCGATTAATTGGCAGTGACGGCCAGATGGTAGGAATAGTTCCAATCTTCAGAGCAATCGGAATGGCACAGTCCGAAGGGCTGGATTTAGTAGAGATCTCACCAAATTCGGAACCACCGGTATGCAAAATAGCTGATTACGGGAAAATAAGGTACCAAAATCAGAAAAAAGCTGCTGAAGCAAAGAAAAAACAAAAGATTGTTGAGCTGAAGGAGATAAAGCTATCATTAAACATAGCTTCCGGCGATTACAATACCAAAATAAAACAAGCAAGAAAGTTCTTCGAACAAGGAAATAAAGTGAGGTTTTCTTTTCAATTTAGGGGAAGAGAAATTACTCATTCAAATTTAGTTGAAGAAATGGCCTTAAAAATAATAGATGAACTTTCTGATGTTTCAAAAGTAGATACAAAGCCACAAATGGAGGGTAAAAAGCTATTTTTTGTTTTAGCGTCATTAACTAAAAAGTAGATATGTATGAAGAAGCTTATAGTAGAAGGAAATAACCGGTTAAATGGTTTAGTATGTATTTCAGGGGCAAAGAATGCGTCTTTACCTATACTTATGGCTAGTATACTAATTGGTGGTAAATCTAAAATTTTTAATGTACCTTCAGTAGCTGATATAACTACCACAATAGAATTACTAACTCACCTTGGGGCTTCTTTAGAGATAGATAATAGTACAATGGATGGCAAAAAATTATTTACCGTGGATACGACTACCATAAGTACAGTAGAGGCTCCTTATGAAATAGTTAGTAAAATGAGAGCATCTTTCTGGGTTCTTGGATCTCTATTAGGTAGATTTGGCGAGGCTAAAGTTTCATTACCGGGTGGTTGTGCTATAGGGCCCCGACCATGTGATATTTATATAGATGTATTGGAGCAGATGGGGGTTGATATCAGAGTGGTAAATGGTTATGTCGTTGCTAAAGCGAAATCAAGAGATAAAAAGCTCAAAGGAGCTGATGTTACTTTGCGTTTACCTTCTGTTGGAGCTACCCATAACACGGTAATGGCAGCTACATTGGCTGTAGGTAGAACAACCATAAGAAATGCTGCAAAAGAACCAGAAATTGTGGATTTATGTAACTATTTAATCAACGCTGGAGCTGATATATCCGGTATGGGAACCGAAACAATAGTGGTTAACGGCGTTAACAAACTTTACGATAATGAGTACAAAGTTATGGGGGATAGAATAGAAGCCTTTACCTATATGGTTGCTTCTGCTATCACAAAAGGTGATCTTATACTTGATGGTATAGATTTTAATAGTACACTTAAGACACCAATCGAGGTATTAAAATCAATTGGATTGGAGTTTAACCAAATAAGTAATGATAAAATTAGGGTATTTTATGATAGACCGTTGAAACCAACTAATGTTATGACGCAGGTTTTTCCAGGTTTTCCAACGGATACTCAAGCTTCCGTTATGGCTCTTTTAGGCAAAATACAGGGAACATCTACGATAGAGGAAACAATTTTTGAAAATAGATTTATGCACGTTCCAGAATTAAATAGATTAGGAGCTAATATAAGTGTTAGTGGGAATGTGGCTACCATTAGTGGAGTGAAAGATTATTCGGGGGCGAATGTTATGGCCTCAGATCTTAGGGCTGGTATGGCTTTGGTTTTAGCGGGGCTTGCAGCTGATGGAATAACGGAAATAAATAGAATATACCACATAGATAGGGGATATGAGAATTTTGTTGATAAGCTTTCAAGTTGTGGTGCTAAGATGGAAGTTGTTGATGATAAGGAGTAGTACAATAAGTAGCAGAAATTTTAATTAAAAACTCAAAATATTACGCTTTCTTATTCTAAATACAGTCTCACTCTTCTAATTTTAGTCCTAAAACATTGCTGCAATAGCTAACAAACGGAGTTTTAAAACTTTTACAGAGTTTACAGAAAGTTTTTTTATTCATATCATTAATAAGTGGTAACATTTTATCTATATTAGCTATAGCATCTTTATCAGAATTTAATGATAAAATAACTTCCTTCAAATTTGTAGCAAATTCTTTACCTTTGCACTTACCACATGCTTCCCTTTGATAGAAATTTCCTAGCCTTCTTAAAAATTTTAAAAATCCCCTTTTACTTTTATCGAAAATTTCTATAGAGCCTGCGCCACACATTACAATTTCATCCAATTGTTTTGAATTGTATATAGGACCTGATGCACTGCCACCTATTTGAACATAGTAATCAAAATCGGGCTTAACCTTATTATCCTTAAGTATTTTAGAAATAGGAGCATCAATTTTGTGCCTTGCTACAAATTTTTGATTGATACCATCTCCAAATATTCCAGAAAAACGACAAAAATCGTATTTGTCATCCAAAACATTTGCTATATCATAGAAAGTTTCAACATTCTGCATCATAGTTGGTTTTTCAAATAAACCTTTCACTACAGTCCTATGTGTTCTTGGCCTTGGTTGAGCTATACCTGTTTCTATTATATTCATTAGAGCACTAGCTTCACCGCCAATATAGCATGGATTTTCTATTGATATATGGAATTTGTATTTCCATTTATAATCGTTTATATATCTAAATAGTTGTGGTTGTAGCTCATTTAAGTAGCTCTGATTAATGTGAATGTATACTTCTGCGTTGTCTAAAAATTCAAGTCCGTACTCTATTCCTCTAAAAACTCTATCCATAAAATTTCGCCAAACATGCAAATCTTTAAACAGTCCTAACTCTCCTTCTGATGAGTTGCATATGATATATTTTATATCTCCTTCGGCGTTGCCAACCCCTTCCCATTTGTCTGCAACTGGAAATGCTGCTCCTCCTTTTCCTAGTAATTTGGCTTCTCTTAATTTATTAATTGCTTCGTTTTTATTCATTTTAGATAACTTAAATGGTATGTTTGTATTATAAAGTAAAATTGTAAAAAATACAAGTTAGCTTTAGAAATAGGTTTGAGTTTTGCTCATCAATAGTTGATTATAACTAAATAATTACTAGATTGTTTAACAACAATTTGTATTTGCTATAATTTTTTCTTGCTCTGTTTTACCCTCTATACTTCGCATCTTTTATAATAATTTATCAACTATTGGCAGGTAAACCATAAGTTTGGCATTGCAATTCAAACAGTTTATTTTTAAGCCCTTGTAGACGAAATTATCAATATATTTCAATATATTAAATGTTTTATACTTTATTTATAGACAATTGTGTGTTTTTACTGTATATAAAGTAATTGTTTGAGCTATAATGCCGTTATTAGTCTTTAGCACTATAATTTTTATTTCAATTTATTTAAATTAATTTTAGAATATAAAAAAACACAAATTTCAATATGGCCAAATGTATATTTATTTCACCGCATTTTGACGACATATGTTTTTCTATGGATGGACTGCTACAAAATTTGAAAAAACATGAAAAAACAATAGTAAATATCTTCACTAAGAGTTGCTACATTAGAAGAATGTCAATGTCATACTCTAATCAACTGGAACGAATGGAACTAATATCAGAAATAAGAAGAAATGAAGATGTTATTTTTTGTAGTAGCTATAACATCAACCAAACAAATCTTGGATTTTTTGAAGCATCAACAAAATCAATTGTTAATAAGCAACAAAATAATGATTTAATCTATAAAAAACTTGTAGAAATCATAAATTTTGATGAGGAACAACTGATATTTATTCCTATGGGAATAGGCAATCATGAAGACCATCTGCAAATTTTCAATATATTTAAAAACATAGTTAGTGAAAAAACACGAACTAAATTTGTAATTTACGAGGATTTACCGTACGCTCATGTTAGAAATGATAGATATACGAGAATCGGCGAGTTGTCAAATTTTTTAGTAGCTAATGGTTTTAAAAACTACAATTTACATCTTAATAGAAAAGTTATTCTACAAAAAAGAAAAGATATAATGCTCTATGAATCGCAACATAGGTATAAAAATTATAAAAGAGTTAGAATTGGGCGATATTTGGTTAGAAAATCGTTTTTGCCTAGTTCTATAGAGAGTTTTTGGTTTCAAGATTATGATGTTACAGAGAATTTGATGGTGCATTAATGGGTTTATGTAGTATAAATTTCTGTAATTAGTATTTCTTGTATAAAGAAGATATGTATGATGGGTATGATTTGTAAAAAGTATTTTTAATTTTTGTATTAGGAATATCAGCTTTTGTGTTATAAAAATACCATTAACAACTTAGATAATTGTTAAATATTCTAGTAATGGCTAAAATTTGACAATAGTGTAAATTTATACTACATTTCTATAGTTATTTTATTAAATTTAAAGAGATTTTATGAGAAAAATTGATTTACTGGTTCTATTACCTGTTATTTTGACTAAAGGAGTATACGCGTCTGGAAGTGGTAATTATTTTGGAGGATGGCTTTTTGGTGACAACAATAACCGAATACCTATCATGATTTCGCCAGCTGCATTTTTTGGAACAGATGTTTTACAACGTAATCTTGTTGATTTTGTTAGATATCCAAATATTAATACTGCATTACTAAGAATGAGATATGCAAGTTTAGGAGGAAGAAATTTTTCACAAAATTCAATTATGAATGAATGTTTTGGTGAATTATCATACTCACCAGAGCTTAACAGAAACATTTTTACATTAAGGACAGATATACAAAACCATATCTCTAGTAATGACGCTCGATATAGAAGACCTGTATCTGTTCATATAGATAGAAACAATCCTGAAAATGTTATGGTAGAAATTCTATTAAGAAGCGATATAGAAACAACTGGTAGAGATGCAACAGATGATATATCAGTGGTTGAAGAGTCACTAATAGAGTATAGACCTGATATCTTGGAAAGATTAAGATCGTTAGGGTTTCTTAGAAGAAGGTAAATTTCTATCATTTATACAGAAAAACTAGTCTTTTAATTTAGAAACCTCCTTATAGGTAATTTTTATAAATTTTATCTGAGAGTTTTTTGTTTTGATGTCTATATTTCATTTTATATCATTAGTTGTGGTTGTCATATTGAAGTCTGAAATTTGCCAATAGTTTTAATCGTTATATATGATAACCATAATGTGGTTAATTTATTAAGTTTTAAAAGATATAGTATTATGAGAAAAATTAATTTATTGGTTTTAGTTGTTGTTTTATATAATAAAGTATATGCATCCTCTACACTTCCGAACAATATATTCTGGGGAGGAACATGTCCCGATGCTTTATTACATGGACCTGGAAATAGAGTATCCTTTATCCGTTTACCAGATATTTTACTGCCTGCTCCTAATACTCGTCCCTCTATTAATTTTTTCATAGATATGAGTGTTAATGCTGCAGGAGTAAGAATACCGCTCACGTACATAAATAACATCTTTATGGACTATCTAACAGAAAATGGCTTATGGGTAAATTCTCCTTTTAGTGAATCTGCACCTATAACAGGAGTTGATGGGAATACTCTTTACAGGTTAAGAGATACCGCACGTGATGAGATTGCGAATAATGATAATCCTATATCTCTTTATAGGGGGGATTCTGTAATAGAGATGCTCTTGGTGAGAAATAGAGAAATAACAGATACAGATATAAGGACTATAGAAATGCTTATAGATTGTTTAAATGAACATGAAGAACAAAATCTTGTAACGATAATGAGAGCTGGAGGATTTTTAGGTAATGAGATAACTAGGATAGCTGTAGAAGAAACAAATAGAGAAGAAAATGAGGAAAACGATGAATATAATAATAGATTAAATAATAGATTAACTACAGCAGAAATGGGTGAAAATAATTTAATTTCAAATAATAATGAAGTAACAACAGTCCCAGTTGGCCCTATTGATGAATTTTCAGAAGAAGAGGACGAAGAAGAGGAATGGATGGAGGAAGAAGAAAATAATAAAGATAATACAGTAAAGGAAGTAAGAGAGGAAAAAGGGAGTATTGATGAAATTCCTACCATAATTACAACAAGAATTTTAGCGGAAAATAATATTAACAGTGGTATAACTGAAGTAGTTACAGAAAAAACAGATGAGGAAGAAAAAAACAAAAAAGAAATAGAAGTAAATGAAGAAAAAGTAGAAGAAAATAGGGATAAAGTTTATATCAGAAAAAATAGTATTGATGATAATACTAATCAAAAAGTTGGCCTGATTAGAACTGTTGTAAATGAAGAAGAAGATAAAGAGAATGAAAATAAAGGAAAAAACAGAGAAAATAACGACGAAACCTATACTATAATACCAGCAAGGATATTAGCGGAAAATAATTTAAACAGCGAAATAAGTAGAGTGATTACAGAAGATATATCAAAAGTAGAAGATGAAGAGAAAACTGAAGATGATAATGAAAACTCTTTCAAAAAAGCAACATTAGTTTCGGTAGAAGATGATATAAATAATAATCATAGAACTTCTTTTTTCTTTAATATTATTTCTAGGGTGATGGATATATTTCATGGAGTCACTGGTTGGTTACGGAATAGAACTGAAGAAAATCCTGAAACCGATACAGAAGAAAATAATGATGAAATTCCTGCTGTTAGAAGGACAGAAGTTATGACAGAAGATTTTACTATTAATAATGACAATCATGAAACTTCTTTTTTAGGGAATATTCTTTCTGGGATAGGTGATAGATTCTATAGATTTATCGGTTGGTTTAGAAATAGAACTGAAGAAAATCCAAGTAC
The DNA here is from genome assembly GCA_948744995.1 of uncultured Rickettsiales bacterium. GTDB lineage: Bacteria > Pseudomonadota > Alphaproteobacteria > Rickettsiales > UBA1997 > CALXRO01. The sequence continues at coordinate 12,619 of CAPZCD010000022.1, forward strand.
AATGGAGGAAATAAATTTAAAAGAAAAAAGAGATTAGCGAAGCAATAATTAAAATATTCACTTGAGTTTGGAAAACCGTCTATAAGGCGGTTTTTTTATTTTTGATAAACATTATATTTATATAGTTAAAATAGTTAGCAATCCGGAAAATGTATATTAGTATTATTTATATAATAAATATCTTATTTTATATTAAATGATTACTAAATATTATAATAATGGCTAAAATTTGACAATGCTACAAATTTATGTTAAACTCATACAAGTTTATTAATAATTTTAAGGAATTTTATGAGAAAAATTAGTTTGTTAGCTATACCGTTTATTATGTATACCGGTGGGTTGTACGCATCATCCAGGAATAACGGCAATAATCGTCACAGCCAGACTAGGGGGGCTAGAAGTTATACTAGGAGAACTAGAAATTATAATACTCAGCATGCAGTTGTAAGTAACAATCCTAGTGCTGTTTATGTTAGTAGATATTCGGGAATTAATGCTATACTTTTTACTTTGGAATATCATGAAGAAATGTTACCGAATGGCTTTCCAAGTAGCACTTTTATGTCCTATGAACACTTTAGCTTTGATAGACCAGTTTTTCTGGGAGGAAGACAAGCATTTGGTACTGTGTTAAATGATAATATAATTAGTGCTATTTCAAACAATGATTCACAATTTATGAGCCCTATTATTGTTAATATAGATAGAAGCAATTCCAGACGTCCGATGTTGAACGTTCTGATGAGGATGGATAGCAGAATAATAATAACAGGGGAAAATAGACGGGCTATAAGAGGAATTGCAAATTACTTTGATAGATATAATAGACATGATGTTATAGAAAGATATTCGGAATATTTTAGAATGGGAGAAGAAGAACATAATAATACAGTAACTATAACTAATCCTAATAATGAACATACAGAAGAGGAGGAAGATATTAGTCCATTGTTTAGATTAATAATGAGTATTGGTGGCAGTAATTCGTGATCATGTGATAAAATAATTCTATTTATTTCAACAATAAATTTACTATTTAAACGAAACAAAATATATAAAGAGAAAATGCAATATAGTTTAGAATAGTTTCTTTATTTTATTAAAATCATCTATAAAGTATTTTCTACTTTTTAATGAATAATGTCTATAATTTAAGTTATTATTAGTTTAAAAATAAATACATATCATATATAAAATATAAATGATACTTATCTCATTTTGCATTAAATGATTACTAAATATTCCAATGATAGCTAAAATTTGACAATGCCACAAATTTATGTTAAACTTATACAAGTTTATTAATAATTTTAAGGAATTTTATGAGAAAAATTGGTTTATTAGCCTTGTTATCTGTTATCTTAGTGGAAGGAGCACATGCATCTTCTAGAGGAAATAATAATTACCTTAGAGGATACCGTTTTGGAGACGACAGTGGGAGAGTTTATTCTGTTTCGTACTCAGGAATTAGAAATAGTAACGGCGATGTGACCGAAGTTCGTATTAACGACCACTTTAGAATTGGGGTTTTGCTTTTTGCATTACGATATGACGCACCACTACCAAATAACTTTCCTAACAGATTTATTGCTTCCGAATACTTTTGTCAACCCACACTTGCACCAATAGGGGGATACAATAGGTATACTGCTGCATTAACGGATGACGTATATGATGCTATTTCGGAAGGTAGTCGTAATTTTAGAGATGTTATTCGTGTTTATATAGATCCTATTTATAATACAATAGATATTATGATAAGAAATAATAGGGCAACATTAACAGAAGAAGAGACCATAACTATGGAAATGATTACAAACTATTTAGGACATAATATTGTAGAAAGTTATCCTGAATATTTCAGAAGAAGAGATGACGAACGTAGTAATACTAATAATAGACCGGTTCCTGCGGAAATAAATACAAATAATAATATAATAGTAACTGCTGTAACTAATCCTACTGATGAGCATGCAGAAGAAGAGGAAACAGAGTCAAGTACAATAGCAAACCCAGCTATTACTGCTTTACTTTTTAGATTATTAATGGGTGGCGGTAGTTTATAGAAGTATGTATTTGTACAGGATATAGCTCTATACAAATTTTGATAAAATTTTCGGCATTGTACTCTGTCAACTTATTCTTAGACTTTTATAAATGGAACAAATACATAATTCCATATAAATACTTTAAAAGTGAACTAATAGATTGCAATGCCGCATTATTCCACCAAATCCCCTTGAAAGATAAGGACAAATAGTTATAATAGTTCCAGTATCTTTCGAAGAAATTATGTTAAATATAAAATGGATAACCGAGAACCCCGAAGAATTTAATGCAGCCATGAAAAAGAGGGGGGTAGATTTAGATTCAAACTATCTGGAAAAACTAGACAAAAATAGAAAAAAGCAAGCAACAGAATTACAGAATCTACAATCTCAACGAAATTCATTATCAAAGGAAGTAGGCGCGCTTAAATCAAAAGGCGAAGATGCTAGCGAAGTTATGCAAAAGGTAAATTTAATAAATCAAAAAATTACTGAAATGCAATCTGGTATTGATGATGAAAAAGATTCTGAATTGTATAAAATATTGATTTCAACTCCAAATATATTACAGGATTCCGTTCCTTATGGGTTGGATGATAATGATAATGTTGTTGTTGAAACCTATGGAGAGCCGACAAAGCTAGGCTTTGAGCCAAAAGCCCACTATGAGTTAGGTGAGAATCTGAATTTAATGGATTTCGAACAAACTACTAAAATTTGTGGTGGTAGGTCTACCAGTCTGTTTGACGGGTTAGCAAAGTTAGAAAGAGCTCTATCGAACTTCTTTTTGGATTTTTTAGAGAAGTATGGTTATAGGGAGACTTCTATACCCTTTCTTGTACGAGAAGAAGCCATGTTTGGTACTGGTAATCTGCCAAAATTTGCTGAAGATGCTTACCATACAACTGAGAATATGTGGCTAATACCAACAGGAGAAGTTACTATGACTAATTGGGTTGCGAATAGGATTATTGATGAAAAATATTTGCCATTAAGGTTAACGGCTTATACACCATGTTGGCGTAGCGAAGCTGGTTCCGCCGGAAAGGATACGAGAGGTATGCTACGACAACACCAATTTAAAAAGGTTGAGATGGTATCAATTACAACTCCAGACCAGTCAAAAGAAGAACATGACAGAATGAGTAGTATAGAGAGCGAAATGCTAAAAAGTCTCGGTTTACCCTATAGGGTTATGTTGCTTTGTAGCGGCGATACAGGTTTTAGTTCCTCTAAAACCTATGACCATGAAGTTTGGTTGCCGGCACAAAATAAATATAGGGAAATAACAAGCTGTTCTAATTGTGCTGATTTTCAAGCAAGAAGAATGAATGCGAAATTTAGAGATAAAAATGGAAAAGTAAATTTCGTCCATACGTTGAATGGATCAGCTTTAGCTGTTGGTAGGACCATCATAGCTATAATGGAAAATTATCAACAGAAAGATGGTAGTATTAAAATCCCTGAGATTCTGGTGCCTTATATGAACGGGCTAGAAATTCTAAAAAAGAGTGATTTGTTTATATGAGAAAAATATAATAAATATAATGCATAAGATACTGTAACTTTAGCAATTTAAGGATAAGCTATATCTTTTTTGTATACGAAACTTAGAAAGCTACTTTTTGAGTGATAGTGTTAATGAAGTATAATACCTAATTTAGAAACCAGAGCCATTTAGAATTTAAAAAATCTTGATTTATAAAAGATGATTTATAATATTTCTCAGCATAAAGTAGCTATTTAAATAATGTTTCATTATGACAGACCCAGAAAAATTAATGAATGATTTTATGTCAACAAAAAACAAAGAGGTTTTAGGAGAGGAAACTTCTAGCAGTGAAGGTGTTGATGATAATTACCTGGCAGATAATAACATAATAAAAAGTGGTTTTTCAAATGAATCTGTTTCGGAAGATGATAAAGCTGCAGCTATGATCAAAAATATAATGAATACACTGATAGCAGTTCCAATTTTAATTGGTGCTATTTTTCTTGTACTATTCATAATTATAAAAATTGGACCATCAATATTGAATTTCATCCGTGGTTTTTTTATAAAATTAGGTAGTCTTTAGTTAGTATATTGTGATTTGGAGAAATGCCAGAGTGGTTGAATGGGGCGGTCTCGAAAACCGTTATACCAGTAGGTATCGGGGGTTCGAATCCCCCTTTCTCCGCCAGAGCCATATGATGCTGGCCTTATCTGTATTTTTTGTAAACTTCTTTTTATTTTAAAATTTTATTTGAAGAATATCATATACTTTCCAAATTTAAGGTATATATCTATAAGTTATTATGATTATCAGAGAAAATATATAACCTAAACTCAAATTTTGTATCTAAGTTAAGGCAATTACTCCATATATGCTTATTCCAGAATTCTTTTTTCTACAAAGTTATAGTTATCTTATCATCTGAATATTGTTTTAGTAGTATGTTTATCAGAGTTTGATAGTTAATACCTATCTTTACTGATTTTCGCTTAATATTATTTATAACTGTTTCATTTACTCTTAAACTTATTAGTTTATTTTTACTTTTTAAATCATTTATTGCCTTTTCGAAAAAAAGTTCATTTTCTTTTGTTGATACTTCTTTTTCTTCTTCATTCAGTAAATCAATTTCTTCTTCATCTAGTTTCCATTTATTTATGAATTTTTTGCTAACCATTTTAGTCCTCTCTGTTTTTATT